>JBDTVL010000320.1:0-4127 GCA_040007215.1 Flavitalea sp. | reverse complement strand
TTCGTCAAAAGAAGGATAAGCGTTATTGATGGTATACATTTCCAATGCCTGTTTCCTGGTTAGCGCCTCTTCTTTATTGAAAGTATCGCCCCTTACTGTTTTTCGTGTGATCACCGACCACATAGCCGGGAATGGGTTATAAGGATTGATACCCAGGTCGGGATCGAGTTTAACCATATGATCAGATCCTCCGCCTACCTCAACGCCAGCATCAAACATGGTACGATAAGGATGAAATAATGCAAGTCTCTCTTTCCCCAATATCCTGAATAAAAAACTTGCATCCTTATAAAACCAGGCTGGTTGCATGTCGGCGCACAGGCCAAGCGATCTCATTTTATCAAGCGCGGCGGCATTGAAAAAATTTCCATGAATGATCGCAAATCTTTTTCCATTAAGGGGTATGGACTGGTTAACTTCTTCATATGCAGCCAGCAGCGTATCAACCCCGCCGCCGCCGGTTACATGCGCCGTAAATTTCCAACCCTCCTGGGCGGCAACGGTAATGATCGCTGCCAATCGTTTTTCGGAAAGGAAAAGTTCGCCGCGGTAACTGGAATCGGCAAATCCAAACAAGGCCTGTGCATGATCGCCCCAGGCTTCTCTTAAATAGGCGGTTCCAGTCAGCACGCCTCCATCAATCACCGCTTTCAACGCCCCTACCCTTACCCAATCATTTCCATCACCGGTTTTATAGCCAAATTTTTGTAAGGCTTCATGCATTTCCTCAACAGAACTTTTGGTATCAAAAGGAAGTAATATGTTCTGAAAAATCCTTACCGTTAATTCATCTTTATTCATTAATTCGTTGAATACACGGATATGTTCTGCATTGCCGCTTCCGGAACAAATAGAAGTAATACCTACCGAATTGTACAGGTAAAGCATTTTCTTTATGGCTGTCAATTTTTCCTCCGTCGACAAAGCAGGATCTTTATCAATCTTTAATAATGGGAAAGCCGAACTCCTTATCATACCAATCGGCTTGCCGGTGGCGTTATCTTTTATAATACCCGAATGATCAGATGAGGCCAGACCCGACACTTCAATAGCTTTTGAATTCACCATTCCCCCGTAACTGCCATTCAGAAAAACAGGATGATCGGGAGATACCGAATCCAGTTCGTTAAGCGTTAACTGGCGCATATCTACCATTCGGGTGATGAAAAATTTAGGATGAACGATCCACGCTCCTTTCTTCCTGGTCTGCGTTTCTTTATGCACCCAATCCAACAGTTCCTTAATACTGTTAACGGCAGGGATCTCCCGTACAAACTCACTTTGCGACGCTTCAAAAGGATGCGCATGCCCATCGATCAACCCGGGTATCACCGAACGGCCTTTGAGATCGATGGTGACCGTCGATTTACCAGCCAGCGCCAGGATCGTTTTATTTTTTCCAATAGCCATGAATTTACCATTCTTTATGGCTACCGCTTCGGCCACTGAAAAGTCATGATCTACAGTGATGATCTTTCCATTGATCAGGATAGTATCGGCATATTCTTTCGGGTAAGAGAAACCGAATAATAAAAATAAAAAAACGATAGCATAATTTAATTTCATCATAATGTGATTGTACAAATCTTATAGACTGTGCACCTCTTTTTCAATAATTTTTTTTAAGCCATAGGTTATAGTAGACACGTGTAATGCCTGTACAATTTTATTATTATTCACCAGTTCCTCCAGTTCGCCAAGGCTCAGCAGTTTCACTTCAATATCTTCGTTATGATCAAGTTCCTGCTCTTTAACCTTCACGCCTCCGGTAGCCAAAAACATGTGCATCCAGTTATTATTAGTAGAAGGATTGGGAGATATCTTTCCCAGGTACTCATAAGCGCTGAAGGCATACCCGGTTTCTTCCAGTAATTCACGGGCAATGGCCTCTTCTAAATTTTTATCTGTATCATCAACGCAACCTCCTGGCACTTCAATGATCGTTTCGGCTATTCCATGCCGGTACTGGCGAACCATAACTACCTTTCCTTCTTCCGTTAATGCCAGCGCCGATACCCAGGTAGGAAATTCGTATACATAATAAGGGTAGATAATTTTCCCATCAGGCGCTTCGCATTTATCCCTTCTTATGGTAAACCAGGTTTCCCTGAACAGGTATTTGGAAGAAATAATTTTCCAGTTCATCTTTTTCATTACTCAGTAGTTCATCTTTTAATACCCAGGTTTGCATTCGTGATATGAGCGGTATGATGCTTGCCATGCCAGGCATATGTTCCCAGCAGATTCCACAAAGAAATACTTGTTTGCTGACCAGGATGAAACACCGTTCTGTTCCATCCGTCGCCGCCGATAGCCCTAAGCGTTTCATATAATCGAATATGAAGCGCATGTAATAAAGTAATAGATATATTAATAGGAACGGTTTCTGAATCTTTCAGTTCCGCCCATAATTTTTCTTCATAAGGTTTGATGGTGGGGTTTTCTTCTGTAAGACCCAGTCTGAACCTGCAGTAAGCATTCATATGGCTGTCGGCAACATGATGAACCACCTGCTTAATGGTCCATCCTCCTTCCCGGTAAGGCATATCTAACTGCGCTTCGTCAAGATTTATGATCGCATGTTCCAGTTCCGAAGGCAGATATTTTATATCATTCAGCCATTCTTTCAGTTGCTTTTCAGAAAAAGGCTGTGGCTGAAATTTGCCAATCGGATAACGCGGATCTAATAGGGTATCGCTCATAAACTATTATTTAGAGATAAAAAAAAAGGCGCTTAATCTTCTACCGGAGCATGTCCGGTAAGATGGATGAACACATCTTCCAGGTTAGCTTTTTTTACTTCTTTGGGCCTTTCAAAACCGGAAGCCACGAGATTATCGATCAGTTTATCGGGAGAATCGAGGGAAATGATCGAACCGGAATCCATGATGGCTACCCTGTCGCACAACACCTCTGCTTCTTCCATATAATGCGTGGTAATGATCACTGTGGTTCCCTTATCGCGGATATCTTTTATAAGATCCCAGAGATTGCGCCTTGCATGAGGATCCAGGCCCGTAGTAGGTTCATCAAGGAAAACGATCAGGGGTTGATTGATGAGCGTAGTGGCAATCGAGAACCTTTGTTTTTGACCGCCGCTTAACTCTTTAAACTTGCTATTCGACTTACTTTCCAGGTTAACCAGTTTCAACAGCGACATAGGATTTACTGGCTGGTTGTATAAGCCGGCAAATAACCGGATAAGTTCAGTAAGTTTAAGGTTAGGGTAAAACCCGGAAGTTTGCAGTTGAACGCCGATGATCTTTTTAATAGCATCAGGGTCTTTATCAAGGTCATAACCATTGACCGTAACACTGCCGGAAGTTTTCTCTCTGAGGGTTTCGATGATTTCCAGTGTTGTGGATTTCCCAGCGCCATTCTGCCCCAGCAAACCGAATATCTCGCCTTTCTGCACATTAAAACTTATTCCTTTTACCGCCTGAAAATTACCATAATTCTTTACCAGGTTCTTGACGGCAATGATCGTCTCTGCCATTAGATATATATTGGTTGATATACTAAAGATACGATTCTAATTCTTCCATCATTCCCTTACTGCCAATGAATAGCGGCGACCGCTGGTGGAGGGTTTCCGGTTGAACATCAAGTATCCTTTGTTTACCGTTAGTAGCCTTTCCGCCAGCCACTTCTACAATAAATGCAAAGGGATTGCATTCATAAAGCAACCTCAGTTTACCCACTGGCTTTTCAATGGTGCCGGGATACATAAATATTCCCCCTTTGATCAGGTTACGGTGAACATCAGAAACCATACTGCCTATATATCTCTGCGTATAGGGTCCGCCGTTATTCTTTTCCTTTTTCTGGCAGGCGTCAATATATTGCTGAACGCGTTTATCATATCGGAAGAAATTGCCATGATTTACAGAATATATCTTTCCAAATTCCGGGCATTTGATATCAGGATGACTAAGACAGAACTCGCCTATAGAAGGATCGAGAGTAAACCCGTTCACTCCCCTTCGTGTGGCGTACACCAGCATGGTGGAAGAACCATAAACGATATAACCTGCCGCTACCTGCTTGTAGCCCGGCTGAAGGAAATCTGCCGATGAAGCTATCTCGCCCTTAGGCGTTACCCTTCGGTAAACGCAGAAGATAGTGCC
>JBDTVL010000319.1:0-4129 GCA_040007215.1 Flavitalea sp. | reverse complement strand
TGGAAATTGCAGCGGCAGGAGGGCATAATGCTATTCTTATCGGACCGCCGGGAGCAGGTAAGACCATGCTGGCTAAACGCCTGCCCACTATACTTCCGCCGCTCTCGCTGCAGGAAGCGCTGGAAACAACAAAGATCCATTCAGTAGCGGGCAAGCTGCCTGAAAATGCCACCCTTATCTCCCGCCGCCCATTCCGCTCGCCGCATCATACCATGAGCGATATTGCGCTGGTAGGCGGAGGCTCCATACCGCAACCCGGAGAAATATCGCTGGCGCATCATGGCGTGCTTTTTCTTGATGAGCTGCCGGAATTTAAAAGAACGGCGCTGGAAGTGATGCGCCAGCCCATGGAAGAAAGAAAAGTCACCATATCCAGGGCTAAAATGGTGGTGGACTTCCCGGCCAACTTTATATTACTCGCTTCTATGAACCCCTGCCCCTGCGGTTTCTACAACCATCCCGATAAAGAATGCAGTTGCCCGCCCGGAGCGGTACAGAAATACCTGAACAAGATTTCCGGACCGCTGCTCGACCGGATAGATCTGCATGTAGAAGTAACGCCAGTATCTTTTTCCGAATTGTCTAACCAGAACGGCGGCGAAACCTCCTCAGCCATACGCGAAAGAGTGATCGCGGCCCGGGAAACGCAACGCCTGCGGTATGCGCCCTATCCGGATATCTATTCCAATTCCATGATCAGCGCAAAAATATTAAAGCAGGTCTGCGGCATCGATAACGCCGGTTATCAACTGCTAAAGACCGCTATGCAGCGGCTAAACCTCTCCGCGCGCGCCTATGACCGTATCCTGAAAGTTAGCCGCACCATCGCCGATCTGTCTGCCAGCGATACCATTAAATCCGAACACCTCGCAGAAGCCATACAATACCGAAGCCTCGACAGGGAAGGCTGGGCAGGATAACGGCTTAAGCCATAGGCTTTATTTCATCGCAATGCTGTTAAAAGATCCCCGCAGCGCTTTCCTTATTATCCCATTCGTACATTTTTCCCGAACTTGTGTGCCAATTATGAAAATTCTACTTACGTACCTCCGGCCCTACCGATGGCTGGTAGCGCTTACTTTACTGCTCGCAGCCATCAATACAGGTTTCTCACTCATGGATCCGATCATCTTCGGGAAACTCGTACGGCTCGCCACCGACTACAAATTCAACAAAAGCGGTTACGTGAACAACGATAATTTCTTCTGGTCGTTTTCTTCCAAACATCCGGGAGTGGCTTTCCTGCTGCTCGGTTCAATAGCGGTAGCCATGGTAAGCCGCATTGCCAAGAACTTCCAGGACTATTTCCTGAACGTGATCATACAAAAATTCGGGGCTAAAGTGTTCACCGACGGACTGCGTCATGCCATGAAACTTCCCTATATGGAATTTGAAGACCAGCGCAGCGGCGAAACACTCAGCGTTCTTCAGAAAGTGCGCGCCGACACCGAAAAGTTCATGAACTACTTTATCAATATCCTTTTCGGGGTGCTGGTAGGCATATTATTCGTGTCGGTGTACGCTGCATTATATATTCACTGGGCCATTCCACTGGCTTATTTTACCGGCATCTTATTACTGACCACCATCACCAACCTGCTGAGTAAAAAAATCAAAACGATACAAAAAACCATTGTGGCGCAAACCACTTCGCTTGCAGGAAGCACCACCGAATCGCTTCGCAATATAGAACTCGTAAAAAGTTTAGGGCTTACCACGCAGGAAGTGGACAGGCTCAACAAAAACACTTATAAAATACTTGGCCTGGAACTCACCAAAGTAAAACGTATCAGGAGCATCAGCTTCATACAGGGAACTTTTGTGAATACGCTTCGCCAGGTGATCCTTTTCATTTTGATGTACCTGATATTCGGCGATCTTATGGATGCCGGCCAGCTCGTTACCATGCAGGTATTCTCCTTCTTTGTATTCGGTCCTTTACAGGAAATAGGCAATATCATTGTATCGTACCGTGAAGCGGAAGCTTCGCTAAATAATTTCGATAACCTGATGAAGAAAGCGCCCGAGCCGATGCCTGATCATCCTAAACACCTGGGAGAGATCCAGACCCTGGAGTTTCAGGAGGTTGGATTTAAACACCAGTCGGCCTCGCAGAAAGCCATCAACAAGATCAGTTTCACGGTCAAAACCGGTGAAACGATTGCCTTTGTGGGCCCGTCAGGTTCAGGAAAAACCACACTGATGAAACTTTTGGTGGGCTTATACCGGCCGCAGGAAGGAAAAATTTTATATAACGGAATTGACGAAACTTCGATCAATTTTGAGGACCTGCGCAACCAGATCGGTTTTGTTACGCAGGATACGCAGCTATTCTCCGGAACGATAAAAGAAAACCTGCTGTTCGTCAATCCATCAGCCACAGAAGAAGATCTGCACACGGTATTGTATAAAGCTTCCTGCCACAACCTGCTCGACAGGGCGGAGAAAGGACTTGAAACCATGATCGGCGAAGGCGGATTAAAATTATCCGGAGGAGAAAAACAACGACTGTCCATTGCCCGGGCCCTGCTGCGTAACCCCAGGCTGCTGATCTTTGACGAAGCTACGTCCTCACTGGATTCCCTGACCGAAGAAGAGATCACCAATACTATCATACAGGTGTCGTCGCTGAAATTCCAGATCAGTATACTTATCGCCCATCGGCTATCTACCATCATGCATGCCGACCGTATCTATGTACTGGAAAGAGGCGATGTAGTGGAAACCGGCAATCATGAAAAACTGCTGGCAGAGAAAGGATTGTATTATGCAATGTGGCGTCAGCAGATCGGCGAACGAAAAAAATCATTGCCGGTTGCATAGAAAGGTAATCGGTTATACAATATATTCCACGCAAAGGCGCATAAGATAAAAAAGAGCAACTCATGACTTAGCCTCTTAACTGCCTGGCGATCTTTGCGTGAAACCTTATCCGCAGCAAGGAGCAAAAACATTTTTAATTTTCTTTAACCTAGCTTTGCATCATGGCCGATGAATCGAAACCCAATTACCTGTGGAGTCTTGTTACAATGAGATGTCCGCGTTGCCGCAGGGGGCCCATGTTCAACAATAATAATCCCTGGAAACTGAAGAAGGTTTTTTCCATGCCTGAAAAATGCCCGGTATGCAAACAGCCTTATGAACTGGAAGTTGGGTTCTGGTATGGCACCGGATATGTCAGTTATGCTTTGTCGGTATTGTACCTGATCGTCACTTTTGTTTTATGGTTTGCGCTGATCGGTATGTCGGTGGAAGACAACCGCTTTTTCTGGTGGATGGGGTTAAGTATTGTATCGCTGGTCATTCTTCAACCCTGGCTGATGCGTTTCAGCCGCGTATTATATCTTTATTTCTTTGTGAAGTACGATAAAGATCACCAGACTAATCCCGTGCATAAGTTCGATAACTGATCTGGTATTTTAATGGTCATCCTTCCCTCAGGAAACTGTTAAAAACAAAAAAGCCGGATAGAATCCGGCTCCTGGTAATATAAAAAAGGTTAGTAAGAAATTAATAAACGTAAAAATAAAGGCTATAGTATTTAATTATTGAAAAATCAGGAAATATTTTCAATAATTCCTGCTATTCCCTGCCCCCCGCCTACGCATGCCGTAACGATTCCATATTTTTTATTCAGTCTTTTCATATCGTTGGTTACCTGTATAGTGAGTTTACATCCTGTACAACCCAATGGATGACCCAAAGCGATTGCGCCGCCATTAATATTAACGATGGAAGGATCAAGACCAAGTTTCCGGATCACCGCCAGCGCCTGCGAAGCAAATGCTTCATTCAGTTCCACCAGGTCGATCTGTCCCAGGTTCATGCCTGCCTGTTTCAATACTTTAGGAACAGCCTCAACAGGACCAATGCCCATTAAACGTGGAGGTACGCCCGCGCTTACGCAATTCACCAAACGAGCTATAGGTTTCAGTTGCAGCTCATTGATCATTTTTTCGCTCATCACGATCACAAATGCTGCGCCATCGGAAGTCTGCGAAGAGTTGCCGGCCGTTACCGTTCCATTTAATGCAAATGCAGGTTTAAGTTTTGCCAGCGCTTCGGGATTGGTATCGGGTCTCGGACCTTCATCTGTATCTACGATATAACTTTTTGTTTTTTTTATTTT
>JBDTVL010000318.1:0-4144 GCA_040007215.1 Flavitalea sp. | reverse complement strand
ACAATAAATTACCGGGTATTGTCATCACTGCGTCGGAAATAAATTTTTTAAAGGCGGAAGCTTTCCAGCGCTGGGGGAATGGTAATTCGCAAACGGCGTATGAAACTGCATTACGGCAATCGGTGGCCTTTTATTATTACCTGAATGGGTTGAATACCACATTGAGAACCCCTTTGCCTGTTCCTTCGCAGCAGGAGGTGGATAATTTTCTTCATCAGACCTCAGTAAAATACAGCGGAACGGCGGAGGAGAAATTATCCAGGATATGGATCCAGAAATGGGTTCATTTCGGGTTCCTGCAATCCGTTCAAAGCTGGTCGGAATACAGACGCACGAAATACCCGCAACTAAGTTTTTATCCCTCTACTTTACCTGGTTTTGAATTGCCGCCTTCCCGGTTAACCTATCCTTCTACAGAAATTTCTTACAATTTCAATTATCAGTCGGTAAAGGACAGAGATAACCGTAATGTCAAAATTTTCTGGGATGTTAAATGATCGGTTACCTAAATTGCTGGACATTGTTACCCAACAGGGTTAAGCCTTATTATTGTGGATAGCGCTTTCTTTTTATTGAATCAATAAATGATTTCCGTATGAACCGCATCGCATCTGTTATAGTATGGGCCCTCTTTATTTCAATTGCTGGCTATTCACAGGATTCTGTAAAACCTCCTGAGGCTGTGCTGCCCGTGCCTTCGGCATCGCAACTCCAATGGCATGAAATGGAAACGAATGCTTTTGTGCATTTTACTACCAATACCTTCACTGGCCTGGAATGGGGTAATGGCGATGAAAGTGAAAAGATATTCAATCCTTCGTCGCTGGATGCGGGCCAATGGGCAAGAACATTAAAGGAGACCGGATTTAAAACACTGATCTTTACCTGCAAGCATCATGACGGTTTTTGTTTGTGGCCCAGCAAATACACCGAACATTCTGTAAAGAACAGTTCTTATAAAAATGGCCAGGGCGATGTGGTTAGCGAAGTATCGGCCGCCTGCAAAAAATATGGATTGAAATTTGGCGTTTACCTGTCGCCGTGGGATCGTAACCATGCGCAATATGGAAGCCCGGATTATATAACGTATTACCGTAATCAGCTTAAAGAATTGTTTACCCTTTACGGACCTGTGTTTGAAATGTGGTTTGATGGCGCCAACGGCGGAACGGGATATTATGGAGGCGCAAAGGAAACGCGGAAAATTGATGCCTCTTCTTATTATAACTGGCCGGTTACGCTTGAACTGGTAAGGAGTATGCAGCCCAATGTTATTTTTTTCAGCGATGCCGGCCCCGACGTTCGCTGGGTAGGCAATGAAAGCGGTATTGCCGGAGAAACAAACTGGAACACTATTTCTACTGATACGCTGTTTGCCGGTAAACCTGGCATTGAGAACATATTGTCAACCGGTTCGCCGGATGGAAACAAATGGATTCCTGCAGAGGTTGATGTTTCTGTACGACCAGGATGGTTCTATCATGCCGCTGAAGATTCGCTGGTGAAAACGCCGCAGCAGTTATTCGATATTTACCTCTCTTCCGTTGGAAGAGGATCCACGCTGTTATTAAATGTTCCCCCTGACAAGAGGGGCCTGTTCCATGAAAATGACGTAAAAGCTTTAAAAGGTTTCAGGAAACTGGTAGATGAGGCTTTCTCCAGAAATCTTGCCTTAAAAGCGAGAGCTTCCGCCAGCAGTTACCGGGGAAATGCTGCAACGTTTTCTGCTTCGGCAGTAACTGATAACAATAAAAATACTTACTGGGCTACCGATGATGGCGTTACTACCGGCAGCGTTCAGGTTACCCTTCCGGCTTCTTCACTTATACATTATGTTACCGTGCAGGAATATATCGCCCTTGGTCAGCGGGTAAACGCTTTTTCTATTGAAGTGATGAAGGGCAAGGTTTGGGAAAAAGTTTTTGAAGGAACTACTATCGGTTATAAAAGAATAATAAAGATAGATCCTGTAAAAGCGGGCGCTGTACGGGTAAATATTCTGGCTGCAAAAGCTTGTCCGTTGATATCATCACTTGAAGTATATTAATGTCTGCAGTTATTCGGATGAATGGTTTACCAAATCCCAAGGTTACTGAAAAATAAAATTACCATGGGCAGGACAATTTTAAACCAGGTTCTTTTTAATGTAAGCGATGCTTTTAGAGATGCTGTCGAATGGTGAGCCTGCGCATTTATCCTGTTCAACAAAAAAATTGGTCATGCCTGATTTTTTCGATTGCGCAAAGATCTTTTTAAAATCAATAGCGCCATTACCGACTTCGGTAAAGGAATGTGGTTCGGCTTTTTCCATATCTTTTACATGCCATAGAGGAAAGCGCCCGGGGTATTTATTAAAAAGGTTAATAGGATCATGGCCAGCTTTTGTGACCCAGTAAAGATCAAGTTCCATTTTTACAAGGTCTTTATCGCTATAGTCTATCAGCGCTTCGTAGGGTAGCTGGCTGCCTTCGGGCTTAAATTCAAAATCGTGGTTATGGTAACAAAGCTGGATGCCTGCTTTTTTACAGGTTTCTCCGGCTTTATTAAATATTTCTGCAAGTTGCTTATAATGATCAATGCCCCCTCTTTCTTCGACAGACAGATAGGAGCAGACCATATATTTTAATCCTGCCGCTGCAGCATCATCAACAGCCTGGTTCCAGTCATGCAGTAAAGTGCCTTTAACCTCTTCGCCTTTAGATTTTTCCTGTCCCAGGAGATAATGGTTGCTGGGCATGACCAGTCCGGTTTTCTTGAGCTCTGAAGCAAAAGAAGAAGCAGACAAACCGTAAAATTGCTGGGAGCCGCTGTAGGTAGCTCCTTCAACGGTATTATAACCTATAGCGGCAACTTTTGCCAGAGTTTCCACGGCATCCAATTGCATGGCATCGCGAACAGTATACAGTTGCAGGCCTATAAGCGATTTTTTCCTGGTCTCAAAGGTGGGACTCATCAGGAAACCGGTGGAAATCAGCGAGCTGGATTTAATAAAGGAACGTCTTGACGTCATGGCTGAAGATTATCGTTATAAATAGATAATGACTATTTGCAATAGTTACTGAAAGTAGGCTTTCTGAATCCCATATATCGGATAGATGCTATATCAGCGATTAAGAAAGGATCAAACTTAAGGATTGGGTATCTAAAAACAAGCCATAATTACCCCTTGAAAAAATAAATATAAAATTTTTGTTAATTCCAGGTTACAAAATACCCCATAGCAGTCACCTATATGGTTCAGGCATCGCTGAAATCTTTTATTTAAAGGTTGGCAGGGGCCTGCGCGTCATTTTTAACCATAAAACCAATTGCATAATGAGACATCTTCGTCTGCTCACTGCTTTTCTGCTGTTAAGCTCAGTGGCGTTGGCACAGACCCGGCCCCTGTCGGGTATCATTAAAGATTCAAAATCGGGTAGCGGCATCCCCTCCGTTACCGTTAAAGTGGTAGGAAGAAATATCCAGACCATTACCAATGGAGAAGGCGTTTTCTCCTTAAATGTGCCTACAGGGAATGTTACCCTTGAATTTAGTTCTATCGGTTATGCACCCGCGACCTCCAGTGTTGCGGCTGGCGACAACAGCATAGCGCTGTCCCTGGAACCTTCCACTACCAATCTCTCTGAAGTAGTGGTAACCGCATTGGGGATCAGCAAAGAATCGAGAAAAGTGGGTTATTCGGTTACTACTGTAAATGCGGAAGACCTGAATAAAGCCCGCGAAACCAATATTGGTAATTCACTATCGGGAAGGGTAGCCGGCCTGAAAGTTACCGGAACAAGCAGCGGTCCAGGGGGAACTGCAAAGATCCTGCTCAGGGGTTTGCCCAGCATGAACTCTGGGGGAGCGCCTTTATTTGTTATCAATGGCGTGCCTATGGATAATACTCAAAGGGGAAGCAGCGGAGAATGGGGAGGCGCTGATAATGGCGATGGTATCGGAAATCTTAATCCTGATGATATAGAAAGCATGACGGTGCTTAAAGGCCAGTCGGCTTCTGCATTATACGGAGCAAGAGCTTCAAACGGCGTGATACTGGTTACTACCAAAACTGGCAAAAAAGGAAATTACTCTGTTGAATATAATGCCAATGTGATGGCGGATAAAGCCATGAACAATACCGATTTTCAATATGAATACGGGC
>JBDTVL010000317.1:0-4145 GCA_040007215.1 Flavitalea sp. | reverse complement strand
AGCCACTTTAAACATATAGATGAGGGAATATGAAGCAAAGATCTTCGTATTCCCTCTTTGTTTTTTGTTGCCATTCACAAGGAATTCGCTGATTCTGCGTTTTACTTTAATATTTTTGAAGAATGCTGATGAAAAGAATGTCCTTGTTACTCATTTGTTTAGCCACGGCATTTACCTTATTTGCCCAGCCTGGCTACGATATAGCCATTACGCTTAAGCCTTATAAAAATACTTATATCTACCTGGGATATTATTACGGGAAGATGAAAGCGCTTGCCGATTCAGCCTTACTGGACGGCAATTCTACTGGCAGGTTCAAAGGAAAAGAACTGCTTAGCGGAGGCATCTATTTTGTCGTTTCGCCTAAAAAAGAGATCATTTTTGAAGTATTGATCGATAAACAACAGCATTTTTCCATTATTGCAGACACTTCCAATATTCCGCTCAGCGTAAAATTTACAGGATCGCCCGATAATAAACAGTTCCAGGAATATTCTGCCTTCACCAGTGCAACAGGTAAAAAAATAAGCGAGGTAACCCAGCAGTACAATAATGCTGCAACCAAACAGGATTCCGTTTTGCTGCTGACAAAATCCCGGAAGCTCGGCGATGTGTTACAGCATTTCCGCGACAGCATCAGCCGAAAATATCCATCCTCTTTTTTATCTGCCTTGTTTAAGGCCATGAATGAACCAAAAGTACCGGCGGCAAGCCTGCATCCCGGTGGAAAGTACGATTCAAATTTTGCTTACCGCTATTATAAAGATCATTACTGGGATGGCATTTCTCTTACCGATGAGCGACTCGTAAGAACGCCATTCTTTGAACCTAAACTGGAAAAATATTACGACCAGTTAGTGGTTCCCAATGCCGATTCGCTGATTAAAGAAACCGACGCCATGCTGCTGCAGTCGCGCAGCTCTAAAGAAATGTACAAATACCTGATGGTACACTTTGTACAGAAATACGTGAACCCCCAGTACATGGGACAGGATGCCGTATTCGTTCATATTTTTGAAAAATATATCAATACGGGTAAGGCCGAGTTCTTTACCCCGCAATACAAGGAATTTGCCGCTAAAAGAGCGTATAGTCTTATGGCCAACCTTATCGGACAGCCTGCCCCGGATTTAGTAATGGTGGATACCGCCAATAAACCCAGACCGTTGTCGAAGATCTCTGCGGCATTCACCGTGATCTGTTTCTGGGATCCCACCTGCTCGCATTGCAAGGAAGTGGTGCCGAAAGTTGACTCTATTTTTAAAGCCAAATGGTTGCAGGAAGGCGTGGAAATTTATGGCGTGAAAGTGGATGGAACCAGGGACGAATGGACCAAGTTCATTCAGGAACATCATCTCGAAGGATGGAATAATGTATACCAGTTGCCAGCACAGCAGGAAGCCGATGTGGCGGCAGGCAAGCCCGGTTATAAACAACTATACGATGTTTACCAGACGCCGCTTTTATACCTGCTTGATAAAGACAAACGCATCATAGCTAAAAAACTGACCTACCTTCAGATAGACGAAGTGATCAACCTGAAACTTCAATCTCCCAAATCCAAGTAACGCCATGTTCTTTAAATGCACGCTTTCCGGTTTATTATTGTTAAGCGCCTTCAGTATACAAACAGCTTCCGCGCAAACATTATTTTCTTACGGCGGCAATAAAGTAAGCAAACAGGAATTTCTGAAGGCCTACCATAAGAATAACAACGATAGCGCCTCCGCAATACTTTCTTACAGCGATTACCTGGAACTTTATTTGCGCTTTAAATTGAAAGTAAAAGCCGCGATGGATGAACGGATGGACACCCTTCAAAACCAGTTATCGGAAGTTCAGGCTTTCAGGAATCAGCTTGCCGACACCTATCTTAAAGAAGATGCCAGCATGCAGTTGCTGGTAGATGAAGCCTTTGAAAGGAACCAGAAAGATATTCATCTGTATGACATTTTTATCCGCCTGCCCCAAAGCGCTACCCCCCAGGAAACTGCAGCCGCGGAAACCAGTATTAACGCCGCTTTTGAAGCCTTGCACAAAGGGGCTGCTTTTGAAACGGTAGCCCACATGTATAATCCGCAGGAGGAAGGCCCCAACAATGGCGACCTGGGTTTTGTTTCTGTATTTACGCTTCCCTACGAATTGGAAACGC
Source organism: Flavitalea sp. (assembly GCA_040007215.1). GTDB lineage: Bacteria > Bacteroidota > Bacteroidia > Chitinophagales > Chitinophagaceae > Flavitalea. The sequence continues at coordinate 1,993 of JBDTVL010000317.1, read as the reverse complement.
TGGCCTATTCTCTTCAGCCTGGCAAGTTTTCTAACCCCTTCAGGGCAAGATCGGGGTACCATATCCTGCTTAACAGGGAAGAACGCAGATCTGCCGGCAAACTACGTATTGCCCAGGTGCTGTTAGCTTTCAAACCTGGCTTTACCGAGCAGGATAAAGAACGTACAGCCCTCCGGGCCGATTCTATTTACAAAGCATTACAGGAAGGCGCAGTGTTTTCAAAAATGGCTGCCGCCTTCAGCGATGATAACCTGACCTACAACATTGGCGGAGAGATGCCCGCGTTCGAGCCCGGACGCTATGAGCCTGGATTTGAAAATGCCGCTTTCGGGCTGGGCAATGACAGCGATATCAGCAAGCCGGTAAGAACAGCCTTCGGTTACCATATTCTTAAACGCATCCAGCGTATACCAGTAAGCGAAGACCGGAACAGTAAAGAATGGCGGGAAGTATTGAAAGAACGCGTGCAGCAAAGCGACAGGATGGAAGTTGGCCGCAAGATGCTGATCAAAAAGATTCAGTCGCTGCTTAACTTCAAAAAAAATACTATTGACGAAAAGCAGCTATCCATTACCGTGGACAGCATATTGCAACGGCAGTCGATCCCTGGTTTCGCCGGGCTTTCTGCAGGCAGTGAGCTTTTTTCGCTGGGCAAAGAATCTGTAACACTGAACGACTTTCATCATTATCTCGATGGCATCCGTTCTATGGACGAACAGGTTAAGGGCAAAACGAACAGGCAGCTATTTGATCAGTTCACAGAAACGGCTACGATTGACTATTACCGCAACCATCTCGAAGAATACAATAAAGATTTTGCCGCCCAGTTGAATGAGTTCCGGGAGGGAAATCTTTTATTCGAGATCATGCAAAGAAAAGTATGGGATGCCGCCGCCATCGATAGCTTGGGCCTGGAAAAATATTATGCGGGGCATAAAGATAAATATGAATGGGAGCTAAGCGCCGATGCCCTTATTCTTACCTGCCCTGATAAAAAAACAGCCGAAAAAGTGCAGGAGCTTATAAAAGATAATTACAGAACCTGGAAAAAAATTTCTGAAAAGCTCAATAATAATGCCATACAAGCCGACTCCGCGAGGTATGAATTAAGCCAGATACCTGTAGCAGAACGCACTAATTTTACCGAAGGCCTGATCACTGCAGAAGTGGTCAATGAACAGGATCACAGCGTCACCTTTGCATATATCATAAAACTGTATAAGGAAAAAGAGCTTAAAAATTTCGAAGATGCAAGGGGCGCAGTGATCAACGACTACCAGAATTTCCTGGAAGAAAAATGGATATCCGGGCTGAAGGGAAAATACCCTGTCCGGGTAAAGAAAAAAGTATTTCGCAAGCTGGCTAAAAAATAGTTCTTACATCAGTTCTTTCACCACATTATAAATAACCTTTGGTTTGCCCAGAGTATAATAATGCAGCACCGGAACGCCTTCTTTTTTCAGTTCCCTTGATTGTTCCAGCAACCATTCGGCGCCTACCTGTTCCACTTCTGTATCTGTTTTACATTTCATGATCTCCACGCTGAGGTCGTTGGGAATATCAACAAAAAATGTTCGGGGAAGAACAGACAACTGGCGTTTGCTGGTAATCGGTTTTAGTCCGGGTATGATCGGCACCTCTATACCTTTTTCGCGGCATTTTTTTACAAAGTCGAGGAATTTTTTATTGTCGAAGAACATCTGCGTAACAATATATTCAGCCCCGGCATCCACTTTTGCTTTCAGGTGGGTGAGGTCGGAATCCATATTCGGCGCTTCGAAATGTTTTTCGGGATAGCCTGCTACGCCGATTGAGAATTTTGTACGGAACCCATCGCGAATATCTTCTTCCTGATAAATCCCATTATTGAGGTTAACCACCTGCTTCATCAGGTCGATGGCATAACGGTGTCCATCTGTTTCCGGTTCAAAAACAGATTCATTTTTTGCGGCATCTCCACGCAGCACCAGTACATTATCCACCCCAATAAAAT
>JBDTVL010000316.1:0-4177 GCA_040007215.1 Flavitalea sp. | reverse complement strand
TCATTCAGCTACAGTGGACGCCATAGAATTGATTAAATCTATTTATGATAGAATCATGGAGGCGAACTATGCAATAGGGCACCTTAAATTTTTGTTGAACGGAAAATATAAAATAAGTTTTACGTCTACTTTCCAGGAGGCGGATTTCACAGGCATTGATAAAGAATCCCTGGGTATAGCGTCGCTGATCATTAATGCGCGGGTGCAAACACATCCTGAAAGGCTGTCTGCAATTGTTAAAGAATCGATGCAAGAGATAAAGGAAAGAACAGGATGCATGATTACCATCAGCAGCGACGCTTCATTCCAGCCAGGATACCCGCGCCCCACTCATCGTATTGCTATTTAATATTTGCTTTAATGAGAAAATATATTGCTGAGTTTCTGGGTGCTTTTGCCATAGTATTTTGCGGAACCGGCGCGGTAATTATTAACCAGGAAGCCAACGGCGTTATTTCGCATGTTGGCATTGCCATTACATTTGGTCTCGTGGTGATGAGTATGATCTATTCCCTTGGAAACATATCAGGTGCGCATTTAAATCCGGCAGTCAGCATTGCCTTCACCATTGCAGGCAGATTTCCGGTACGCCAGCTTTTCCCCTACATTGCCAGCCAGGTAATAGGCGCCATAGCCGCCAGCGCGGTTTTAAAATTATTATTCCCGTTTAATGAAATGCTTGGCGCTACCATTCCTGCCGGATCAGGCATGCAATCTTTTATACTTGAATCCCTGCTTACATTTTTCCTGATGCTGGTGATTATTAATGTAGCTACCGGAAGCAAAGAGCAGGGTATGTTTGCAGGAATTGCCATTGGGTCTGTAGTAGCCCTGGAGGCTATGTTTGCCGGTCCCATCTGCGGCGCCTCCATGAATCCTGCCCGTTCACTGGGCCCCGCCATTTTATCGGGCCATCTCGAATTTATATGGATATATCTTTTAGCGCCGGTATTCGGAGCGGCTTCGGCTATACCTGTTTGGAAATATCTTACCTCTGCTGTGTGAATACCTGCTCTCTATAATTGACAGAACAACCTTCCTTTAATAATCCCTTGTTTTTCAAAGAAATTTTCTGAAAATAAAAAGATAGTATATTACAATTGCAAAGATATCCGTTGCCATTTTTTATACATCCTTAATTTTTTGTTTATGAAAAGTTACTTGAAGCAGGTACTGGATAAGCTATCCTCGGATGAAAAGGCCCAGGAAGCTGAAACGGTGAGGCAATTGAATATGCAACCGGGCAATGAGCGCCGCGACTTCCTGAAGAAAACAGCGCTGGGTGGTATGGCGCTCGGAGGCTTTATGTTTTCTTCTATTGAAGATACCGTTGCACAATCTGCTTCGCGTGTAAATCGCAACAGTTCTCCTTCAGATCTTAAAATAACCGATATGCGTTATGCCGTGGCCATGTCCTCCACAGGACGTTGCCCTATCATTCGTATTGATACTAACCAGGGTATTTATGGACTTGGAGAAGTTCGCGATGGTGGCGACTGGCGTTATGCGCTTTTTCTCAAAAGCAGGTTGATGGGGCAAAATCCCTGCAGCGTGGAAATGTTATTTAAACTGATCAAACAGTTTGGTTTTCATGGCAGGCAGGCAGGTGGCGTATGCGGCGTGGAAATGGCGCTTTGGGATCTGGCCGGTAAAGCCTATAACGTTCCGGCTTACCAGTTGCTCGGCGGAAAATACAGGGATAAGATCAGGCTTTATGCTGACACACCGGAAGAAGAAGATATGAATGCCTTCGGCGCTAAAGTAAAAGACAGGCTGGAAACGAAAGGATATACCTGGCTGAAAATGGACCTGGGCATCGAACTCATCAAAGATATTCCCGGCACTACCGTTAACTCGAATTTCTGGAAAGGAAGTCAGTGGAATGATAAACCTATGACGTTGGGTAATACCAAACACCCTTTCACACAGATTCAGATCACCGATAAAGGATTGGATGAAATAGCCAAATACGTGGAAAAAGTACGCAGCGTAGTAGGTTATGATGTTCCGCTTTGCGCAGATCATTTTGGTCACTTTGATATGAATAACGCTATCCGGCTGGTAAGACGGCTGGAACCCTTCCGACTGGCATGGGTTGAAGATCTTATTCCCTGGGAATACACCAAAGAATGGGCTGAGATCACGCGCTCAGTGGAAACGCCAACGCTGACCGGCGAAGATATTTACCTGAAAGAAGAATTTATTAAACTGATCGATAATCATGCCGTGGATATTATTCATCCCGACCTGGCTTCATCCGGAGGACTTCTGGAAACAAAAAAGATTGGCGATTATGCAGAAGAGAGAGGTATCGCTATGGCCATGCATTTTGCCGGAACGCCCGTTTCTTTCATGGCTAATGTGCATTGCGCTGCAGCTACGCAAAACTTCCTGGCGCTGGAACACCATAATATAGATGTTCCCTACTGGGAAAACTATGTAAGAACCATCGACAAGAAGCCTTTGATTGAAAGAGGATTTGCCCGAGTTCCCGATTCGCCGGGTTTAGGCGTGGAACTTAATGACGAAGAGATCAAAAAACATCTGGATCCTAAAGATAAAAGTTATTTTGCGCCAACGCCCGACTGGGATGATAAAAGGTCATGGGATCGTCTCTGGAGCTAAATATCAATGTGTACTCTTATGAAAATATATTTCCTGATCGTGTTAACATTGTTCATTTCCGTTAGTTCCATGGCAGGCAGCGGGACCTACCAGTGATGGTGCGGATATCCTTCCTTTTCCTGACAATTGGGATATCAAAAAAGTGTTGGGAGATACTGTCTGTTGCCTTTCTAATTGGCAAAATAATACTGTTATGCATGTCGCAGACAGCTTACGAAACGGCGACCTTAAACTGATCATCGATTGCGGTACAGAGGATTTTTTTATTGGCGTTAACCGCCGGTTCCAGCAGTTATTGATTGATCGTAAAATCGATCATGAATATATAGAAAGGCCTGGCGCTCATAACAATGAGTACTGGAATAACAGCATCGATTTTCAGCTTCTTTTCTTCAAAAAATTCTTCTCTTCTTCAAAGCGTTAGAAATACGCAGTCCTTAAGATTCTCCTGTAGACCACCTTCGATGTTTAAACATTTATAAAAAAAATACAAACAATTGGTAAAAAAGCATTAATTATTAGTTAAAAAAGGGTCTAATTTACGATTGCCAAATCACGCCTAATTTTTGAAGATATTTAAAATTGCTTTATGAGAAAAAAACCATTGCTCGCGCATCTATTATTTCTATGTCTCACACTCTTTACCATTACCACTACCAGTTATGCCCAGAATATTGATATTGCCGGGCATGTTTCTGAAGAAGGCGGCGCTCCCGCGGTAGGAGCTACCATTACGGTTAAAGGATCATCCAAAGCTACTATTACCAATGCCACCGGTGATTTTATTATTAATGCAAAAAAGGGATCCTCCATTATTATCACTTATGTGGGTTTTGTATCGCAAACCGTTCAAACAAACGGAAGCGTAGTTAATGTAAACCTGGTACCCGGAAAAGATTTAAATGAAGTGGTCGTTACCGCTTTAGGTATTAAGAAAGAGAAAAGAGCGCTGGGTTATTCCGTTAGTGAAGTAAAAGGCGATGAATTAACACAGGCAAGATCTGTGAATATCGCCAATTCACTGGTTGGTAAAGTAGCCGGGTTGAATGTAAGCAGTACGGCTACGGGTCCAGGTGGGGCAACACGTATCACTATTAGGGGTAATGCTTCTATAAAAGGCGAAAATCAGCCATTAATTGTAGTAGACGGTATTCCATTCAACAACTCTAACCTAACTATTGATGGCGATGCTAATAACATAGGGGGAAGCGTTGGAACTTGGGGAGGTTCCGATCAGGGTGATGGAATTTCCAGTCTTAACCCAGATGAAATCGAAAGCGTAAGTGTTTTAAAAGGAGGTACAGCAGCGGCCTTGTACGGTTCGCGAGCTTCTAATGGCGCTATTCTGGTTACCACCAAAGGAGGCGCTAAATCGGGCAAAGCGCCTGTTATCGAGATAGGAAGTAATTTTGTTGTAGAAGATATACTGGACAAAAAACTCAAAGATTATCAATTCGAATATGGTACAGGAGATAAGGGAACAGGAATTGTAGGCGTAAAACCAACAGTTGCCGATCCTAACCTGAATCAAACCAATAGCTGGGGCGCTAAG
>JBDTVL010000315.1:0-4177 GCA_040007215.1 Flavitalea sp. | reverse complement strand
AATGTTGTTACAGGCAAGATAATAGAAATAGTAAGACATCCGGATGCTGATAAAGATACTCCTGAACTACCTGCTTTTCAGCTCCGGAGCATTCTCCCCTGAAGAATTTTTCAAGTAGCGCAGTTTGCATTTTCATACTTAGTATTCGTTTGAAAACGCATTATCCCCTACTCTAATCCAATAAATAATATAAGAGTCATCTCTAAAGCGATAAAAACGAGGTTAATGTTCTCCTGAGTTCCCTTATTGCTTTGCCGATATGATTTTCAACTGTTTTTGGGGAGATTGATAAATGTTCTGCGATTTTTGAGTGGGAGAGCCCTTCCAGTCGGCTAAGCATGAAAACTTTTTTTCTTACAGGGGCCATCTGGTTTATAGCATTATGGACGCGGAGCAGTTCCTGTCGGTTATGCATATCCGACTGTTCGTAGTAATCTTTTTTTTCTGTAGCAAAAAGCTCGGTATGACTGGTCCGTACTGTTTCCTTCCTCAGAAGGTCAATCATCACGCTTTTAGCGATCCTGAATATCTGGACTGATAACGAAACATTTTCCGACAGTTGGTCAGCCTTTTCCCAGATCTTGATAAAACTTAATTGTACGGTTTCTTCAGCAATAAACGGCGATTGTGTGTGCTTTAAAACAAAGAAATAAAGTTTTGTGTGGTATTCCTCATACAAATGTTTAAAATCCGCCAAATTTCGCTGTCGCAATGTTGATATCATTACTTCCATAATAAAAGCAAATTTGATCTTTAAGCAACGAGGGCAGAAAATAAATACATTATTAATTTATTATTTCTTTTGAATACATAATGGCCTGTTTAACATTGCGGCGCCAAAAATATTTCAGGAGCCATCTTTTGCACAGTCAGTTTCTTATCCATCAGGAAAATCAAAAAACGATGCAATCCCGTGTGAGCATCTGCAAATGGCAACGAACATTTCAAGACAATATTTTTAAAGGTTTTAACAACCATAATTTCAGAAAGTAAAAAAAGAAGATTCAGACAAAGTCCTAAATTTTCCGAACCACGAATATTTTATTGTCTAAATAATTGATTGAGGCGCGTTTGCAGTATATTGTCGCTTATAATTTTTAAACTATGTCCGACGCATATAAAATGGCGATTTTAAGGGCTATTGGCAGCGATGCAACAACCGGAGCGCCCATCCGGTTAAAATTTGATTCTCTCATCAGAACGCTGAATCTTTCTAAAGCTGACCTGGAAGGATTTCTTGCAGAACTCAACAAAGAGCGGTTCATTTCTCAATATGCCAAAAAAGGCGTTGATGGCTTTACTTTTATTTTAAATCAAAAAGGGCTGGATGCAGCGCAGGATGAATCTTTCATTTAAGAAAAATATATATATCCTTTTACCGCTTGCATTAATCATTTGCAACACCCAATGGGCCGCATCGCAGACGAAGGAAAAAACAACGCATCAAATACCTATCGCCGCCTATTTTGGTATTCCGGCTGAAGAAACCTCTCTGGCGCGATACCGGGAAATGGCCGCAACAGGCATCTGCTATGCGATAAATAGCTTTCCCGATATAGAAACAACAATAAAAGCGCTGGATACAGCTTTCGGCGCCGGCGTAAAATTGATCGTTTTCTGCCCTGAGCTTAAAACCAAACCCCAGGAAACAGCGGCGAAGCTCATGCATTATCCCGGTCTTGGCGGTTATTTCGTAACCGATGAGCCAGCCACCGCCGACTTCCCGGAACTTGGTTTATGGGTAAAGAAAATCAACGCCATTGATGCTAAGCATTTTTGTTACATCAACCTCTTCCCTAATTATGCCAGTCTTGAGCAACTGGGAACAAAAACTTACCGGGAATATGTAAACCGATTTATCCAGGAAGTTCCTGTATCGATTTTATCCTTCGACCATTATCCGGTCATCAATGATACGCTTCGTGATGAATGGTATGAGAACCTGGAAATTTTCGCCGATGAAGCAAAAAAAGTTCATAAAGATTTCTGGGCTTTTGCGCTCACCGTTTCTCATGATCCCTATCCTGTTCCAACATTAGCGCAACTAAGGCTGCAGATGTACAGCAACCTCGCTTATGGCGCACAGGGCATCCAGTATTTTACCTATTGGACGCCTCCGAAAAACCCTCAATGGAATTTTCATAATGGCCCAATAACGCTCAGGGCCAAACGAAGTGAAGTTTATGACAGGATGAAGATGGTTAATGAGGAAATAAAAAATCTTTCCGGCGTATTCATGGGCGCTACCGTTGTTTCCGTAACGCACACCGGAAACGTTATTCCAGCAGGAACAAAAAGGCTGGGGAAACTTCCATTACCTATAAAAATACTGGAAACAACAGGCGCCGGAGGAGTAGTATCTATACTCAAAAATGGTTCCGCATCTTTCCTGGTTATCGTTAATCGTGATTTTAAAAATGCTATGGGGCTAACGATCAGGGGCGATTCCACGCTTAATAAAATATTAAAAGACGGATCCGAAATTTCGGCCAGTATATACGAGGAAACCACATCTGTTGATCCCGGGGATGCGGTTATTTTTAAATGGACAACGAACAATCCATAATTAGGGTCTTATTTCGGTGCAGATCATTAGGTCATCCCCGTAAAAACCTTTCTTATTGGCTTATTAGTAATAATCCGTAACTTAATACCATCGTTTTATAATTAACATTAAACTTGCTGATATGAAAAAGTATTTATTTTCACTGGTATTGTTTCTTGCTATTGCTGCTTATGCCGCCGATAAAGGAACCTGGACAGGTTACATCAGTGATGCGCATTGCGGCGCAAAAGGCAATAATGAAGGACATGCCGACTGTGCAAAGAAATGTATTAAGGATGGTTATGCGCCCGTGTTTGTAGTAGGCGATAAAGTGTATACCATCAGCGAACCAAAGAAAGTTTCAAAGTTCATCGGAAAAAAAGTAACGATTACCGGAACTATTACCGGTGATGAAATAGCTATAGAAAAGGTTACCAAATAATGAACCCACAGTAAATATTTACCAGGCGTTCTTATTTGATCTCCGCAAATGATTATACATGAAAAAAAGCTGCTTCCCGGCAGCTTTTAATTTTTTGATCACAGGTAGACCGTTGAATCGCGGATAGCTCAGGCGACTAGTCTGAAGCCTCTCTTACTCAATCATTACCATAACATTTCTTTAGTACAGGTAACAGGGTGGAATACTTTCGGTATTCCTGCTCCGCTTTCTGTTGAATGCGTGGGCCATGGTTTTTCTCGAGGAGATTAAGGGTTGTTTTCATGGATTGGACATAAACATTTAATGGTGATGCGATCAGAGATACGGCAATTCATAAGCATTGGATCTGGAAAGGGTGCGTTCACAACTGGTTTTTTAAAGGGATCCCGGATCAAAATGGTTTTAAACGAATAACTGGATGTTAATGGTTTTTTCGAAGGATCTGGCTTGGTTTTTAAAGGATGACCGGATATTGCCTTTCGTGGATACTGGGTCTTTTGGTCTTTCAGGATCTTGTTTCTATTGGTTTTCGTAGGACCGGATCTGTGGTTCTTTCCTGGGATATTGGATAGTGGCGGTTTTCGTAGGATGCTCTAATGATCTGATACAAAGTTGATCAAATTAATAGAGGGTTCATAATCCTTTCGATTAATGGAATTATTTTATCGCCGAATGGACATTTTTGGCGGTTTAAGGGTACAAAAAGAGAAGAAGGAATGAAGGAGGCTTTTAGCCCTAATCGAATGCTCTGGCAATAGATATTTATAGTGCAATGTGGTTGTTAACCAGCCCCATTTTCAGCCTTCAAGACCTTATTTATCAATGATTAAATAACAAGGCAGGCATACCCGATCATTCAGGGGGAAATATAGAGGAGAAAGGCTAATTAAGCCGCAAAAAATAAGATGATCAATAAGCCTGGAGCGCTATATCAGGTCCCATTTTTTACGGTATTCCCTGTGAAGGAGTCCATTTGCTTCCTTATCATCTACAAATTTTTCTTTGGAGCTGTTCCACGTAAGCTTCCTGTTCAATCGGTAAGAGATCATTCCGAGATGCATAGGCAAAGTCATTTTACGAGCATACTCCAGATTTGATTCTGGTTTGGTGCGCGTCTTCACAGCGTTTACAAAGTTCTGCTGGTGACCAGGCGAGCGATCAATGGATTTAGGAACATCCGGCAGATCATT
>JBDTVL010000314.1:0-4181 GCA_040007215.1 Flavitalea sp. | reverse complement strand
AGGCTTTAGAAACAGTAGCTCCCCATTCGAACTTACCGGAGTCGGTGGCGGCTTCACCATTGATGATCTCGAAAAATGCGGTTACCGCCAGTTGGTCCTCCGCAACAATGGCTATTTTGTCGCCTTTATTTACGGTGAAAGTAATATTCTTGAAAAGTATTTTACCGTCGGCAGATTTAGTGAGCTTATCTACATTGAGGATCTGGTTACCTACTTCACGTAATTGTTTAAAAACAATGCCCGGGTATTTTCGGTTAGAAGGGGTGATATCTTCCAGCACCAGTTTTTCCAGCGCTTTTTTGCGGGAGGTAGCCTGTTTGGATTTGGAGGCATTGGCGCTGAAGCGGGCGATAAATTCCAGGAGATCCTTTCGTTTATCTTCTGTCTTCTTATTCTTGTCGGTCATCTGGCGGGCGGCCAACTGGCTCGATTCATACCAAAAAGAATAGTTACCCGTATAAATGCGGATCTTCTGACGGTCAACATCGGCCACATGCGTGCATACGGCATCGAGAAAGTGACGGTCATGCGATACCACGATAACAATATTCTCATATTCTGCCAGGAAGTTTTCCAGCCAGCCGATGGTTTGCACATCGAGGTTATTGGTAGGTTCATCCAGGATCAGGATATCCGGGTTACCAAATAAGGCCTGGGCCAATAGCACCCGCACTTTCAGCGCGCCGCTTACGTCTTTCATCAGTTGCTGGTGTACATTTTCCAATACGCCCAGTTCGCTGAGCAGCATAGCGGCATCGCTTTCGGCAGTATAACCGCCCATCTCCCCAAATTCTCCTTCCAGTTCTGCGGCTTTCATACCATCTTCTTCCGAAAAATCGGACTTGGCATAGATCGCATCCCTTTCATGCATGATCTGCCATAATTTCTTATGTCCCATCAGCACAGTATTGAGTACCGTTGCTTCATCATATCCAAACTGATCCTGTTTCAGCACCGCCATACGTTCGCCGGGGGTAATATCGATCGTTCCCTTATTAGGGTCGATCTCTCCCGACAATATCCTGAGGAAAGTAGATTTACCTGCGCCATTGGCGCCAATGACGCCATAGCAATTACCTTTATTGAAACTCAGGTTTACTTCATCAAATAATACCCTTTTACCGAATGAAAGGGTAACATTGTTCACTGTAATCATCTATGCCGAAAATTTGAGGCGCAAAGGTAGTGAAAAGAGCCGAGCAACGTTATTTGTGATATTTTTGTCTGGTCTAAAATATAGTTAAGCCCTGCCGCTCTATGAGAAGAACAAGAATCACCTTATTATTCCTTGCAGTTATTGGCTGGCATAGTCTGTTAAAAGCACAGACCTGTACGGATATAGGGCAAAACCCTGGCAGTGCCTTCCCGGTTTGCGGCACAAAATCTTTTGCGCAACAGGTGGTAAAAAATTGCGGCGGCGCCTCGGTTCCAGGCCCCTGCACTCAAGACCTGGTGAGCGATATAAATCCATTCTGGTATAAATTCACCTGTTTCGAGGCTGGTAAACTGGGTCTGCTGCTTACACCCAATACTCTTTCCGATGATTACGACTGGCAACTTTTTGATATTACCGGAAGAAATGCACAGGAAGTATACACCAATAAAGATCTTTTTGTAGCCTGTAACTGGTCGGGGGAATCGGGCAAAACAGGCGCTTCGGCAAATGGAAAATCATCATCTATCTGCGGAGGTTATGGAAAAGAGCTGTTCAGTTCTATGCCCGATCTGGTTAAAGATCATGAGTATATTTTACTGATCAGCCATTTTACTGCTAATTCTCAAAGCGGTTACTCGCTTGAGTTCAGCGGAACAGCTAATATTACCGACCCCAAGCCGCCCGAACTGCTGAGCGCCTCGTCAAACTGTGAAGGATCATCCATTACGGTAGCCCTGAACAAAAAAATGAAATGCATCAGCCTGGCCGCCGATGGCTCCGATTTTTCCATCAGCCCGTCCTCAGCCGTTATTACAGGCGCGAATTCTGCCAGTTGCAACAGCTCATTTGATATGGATTCTGTGATCATCACGCTAAGTAGTCCCTTGCCTGTTGGCCCCTATACTGTAGCCGTAAAAAATGGTTCCGACGGCAATAGTCTTTTTGATAACTGCGCTAATAATATTCCTGTTGGCAACCAGGTCAGCCTGCAGATATTTCCTGTTCAGCCTACGCCAATGGATAGCCTGACAAAGCCTGCCTGTGCGCCCGCTTCCCTTAAACTCGTTTTCAGAAAGCCTATACGTTGTTCTTCCATAGCCTCCGATGGCAGCGATTTTATCATCAGCGGACCAGGAACGGCTACCATAGTATCCGCAGGCGGCAATTGCGCTGCTGATAATGCAACTACCATTGAAATAAAGCTACAGCAACCGCTGACTGTAAAAGGAACTTACCAGGTAACGTTAAGAACGGGCAACGATGGAAATACGTTAATTGACGAATGCGGCCAGGAAACGCCACCCGCTTCGCTTTCCTTCTATATTCTGCCCCCGGCAGATGCTTCCTTCAGCAGAACTATTTCTTTAGGTTGCCGTTTTGATACGGTCATGGTAGCTCATAACGGTTTAGATGACGTTAATAAATGGACCTGGAGTTTTGATGGAACGGATATACGCTCCACTTCCCAGGCCATGAAAGTTTATTCCACTACCGGCGATAAAAAGATCAGTCTTATTGTTTCCAACGGTTTCTGCAGCGATACAGCTATGGTAAACATCAATCTTCCGGATAAGATAAAATCGGTATTTGAAAGCCCGGCGGTGATCTGTGCAGTTGACCCTGCATTATTCAATGATAAAAGTACGGGCGACATTGTACAATGGAAATGGGATTTCGGGAACCAAACATCCAGTTCGCAGCCCAGTCCTAAAGGCATCTATTATCCCAGGATGAATGGAGAAAAGAAGTACAAGGTCAGCCTGTCTGTTACCGGAAATAATGGCTGCAAGGATACAAGTTCCAGACTGGTTACGGTTGTAGGTAATTGTTATATAACGGTTCCTTCGGCGTTTACGCCTAATAATGATGGCATTAATGATTACCTGTATCCATCGAATGCTTATAAAGCCGAGAACCTTACATTCAGGATATATAACCGTTTTGGGCAGGTGGTCTTTCAAACCAACGACTGGACCCATAAATGGAATGGAGAATTCAATGGCCATCCGCAAAGCTCGGGCGGTTATATATGGACGTTAACCTACACGAATACAGATACCAAACAAAAAGTTTTTCTAAAGGGAAGCACGATGCTGCTAAGATAAATATTTCAGGTCGATACATTAAAAAGACGCAAGAGGATATTATCCCTTTGCGTCCTATTAATGTATGTGCATTTACAAGGAACGTACTTCTTTTATCAGAAAGAAACCGAAAAGGTAAAGCCAAAGGTAGACGGCTCTGCCAGGTGAACTGCGCCAAAATCATAAGCGAAATCGACGTATTTCTTATTGGTGATATTCCTTTTCCAGAACATGATATCGGCATATCGGGTAGATATACCCGCACGTATATTCAACAGATTATAAGGCGACTGATAAATGACATTGGCCAGATCAAAATATTTCTTACCTACATAAAACCACTCTCCGCGCAGAACCAGTCTGACAGACTGCTTTTTCGACACTTCGTAAGCATACTGTACCGCCAGCATTGAAGTAACATCGGGGGTAAATATCTGCTTATTGCCTTTCAGATCAACTTCTGCCCCACCCTGCGGAACTTTTAAGGAGTTATATACGGCATCGGTAAATCCTGCATTGTAATCGATCCTTAATCCTTTAACAGGGTTAGCCGATATCTCTGCCTCAAATCCTTTGCTGGTAAGCTTTCCAACATTCCGGGTAACAGTAAAAGCTTCCGGCAGGATCAGCGAAGGCACCTGGGCATTATTAACTCGGGTATAAAAAACATCAGCATTAACACGCAGGCGGTTATTTAAGAAAGTAGTTTTAACGCCTAATTCAAAACTATTGCTGTATTCGGGATTATAAGCGTACAAAGGAGGTTGCGAAGGATCGGACGATATCTGGGTAAGACCTCCGGACCGGTATCCGCGGCTGTAATTCAGGTAAAGGTTTTTATTATCATCCAAATGGAACAATAGCCCGGCCATAGGAGAAACAGCGCTATAGCTTTTACGGGCAGTTGTATCGGGAACGATCGCAAACTGTGGGTTGGGATC
>JBDTVL010000313.1:0-4185 GCA_040007215.1 Flavitalea sp. | reverse complement strand
AATATTTTTTGCTACCAGCGCTATTTTGCCATTCAGGATGGCCACATCCATGACCGCGTCGATATTATTTTTCGGATCGATGACATGACCATCCCTGATCAGGATGGTATATTCCTGCGCATGACCTGCAACAGCGCAGAACAATAACATCGACAGGGAAAGCAGTATTTTTCGCATATACATAGTAGTTTATAGCTGATCGCTTATTTTTTTTCGGCCGTTTTCTTAACTCCTGGTATTTTATCTGCAGGGAAAGTCAGTTTCCAGATATCGCCTTCCATACCTCCATATTCAATAATATACATGGTGTTTCCTACCAGGATAGCATCGGTAGGTTCGATGAATCCTTCAACGATCCTCCTGGTCTTTACGAAATAATTATCCATGGCAGAATCATAACTCATTTCGAGATGCAGCAGATCGCCGCCCTCGCTGGTAAAGGGTTTCATCATAGAAGATCTCGCGCCAAGCGAATACCGGATAACAAAACCGTCGCCTTTAAAATTACCGGCCAGTCGCTTATGGGTGTCGAAACACAATCCTACCGGGCAGCAATGCGCAGTAAAGGTACTGACTGCTATTCCAGTGGTATCTCCATCAAGAACCTTTCCTGTATGTCCCCTGTATTCATTGGCATCGGGACCAAGATTCTGAACGCCGGGTGAAAATTTTACGCCTGCTGGCTTTCCAGGAAAAGTTGGATCATTATGAAAATACCTTACTTCCCAGGCATGCGAAGATTTGCTGATAAAAGGATCCTGTTTAGGATCCCAATCGGGAAACTGCTGCGGATTTTCAATACCTCCCGCCATCCAGGGAAACCCATAATGATGATGTTCCCTTAGCCAGAACATATCTTCCGGCATATCATAATCGGGCGAATTGGAAACGCCGAACAGATTACTCTTATCATCGAAAGCAAGATCATAAACATTCCTTACGCCTTCTGCATACAGATAACCGTCGGCTTTTAATTTCAAAAGGCTATCAGTCAGTAGCAGGTTGCTAACGCCAACCGGGAACCTGAATATTTTCGAGGTAAGGCCATTATCGCGCGCGCCGGGATACATTCCTCCATTATCCTGCACTTCTCCATGATCGGTCCTAGCGCCGCTATTCACATAAATATATTTCTTATCGGGGCTCACTTCCATTGCGTTCCAGCCATGATCATACACTGTTTTATTAGCGCCATACTGAACCGTGGTAAAGATCACTTTTATTTTTTTGTTTCCTTTTTCGCTGAGGTCCACACAGACCATCCTGCCGCTGGTGGCGGTATTGTCTTTTGAATTGACATTACCAACAAGGTACAAGGTATCGTCTAAAAACACAGCGCCTTGTAATCGCGGTATACCATGATCGGCGGTAGAAAGTATTTTTTCAGCGCTGTTGCCCGCGCTACCTGATTTTATTTTATATACATCGCCGTCAAATGTGGTGTACCAGAGGGTTCCATTGAGCGGGTGTTGAAGAATACGCACCGACTGCGAAGCTACAGTCATAAAGTGTTCTACTTTGATATCGGCATTCAGCGGTTTCGGAGAGGCTTTATTCCGTGCTTTGAACGACATGGAGCGTATGTAAGCGACCAGTTGCCAACGCTGTTCCTCCAATAAAACTTTTTCGAAGGACGGCATATTCTCTCGGCCATGGCTAATTTTCCAGAATAATGCGCCATCGCTTTGTCTTCTTATTTTTTTATCGTGGAAATTAGCAGGACGTTGACCCAGCGATTTTCCTGCGGCGCCATCGCCAAAACCTGTTGAGCCATGACACGACCAGCAATACACATCATATGTCTCTTTCCCCTTCTGCGCCATCAGGCTAAGATGCTGATCTGGAGATTTTAACCGGTCGGCCGATTCCGGGGCCTTCCAGGAATTATCACTTTCATCATGCGAATTACAGGACATGAATAAAGTCAGCAGGCCGCCGGTAACTAAGCCCGATAAAAGGGAATACCGCATGTTCTTGTTTATTTTCTGGCAATACAATCCATCTCTACCAGTGAATCGCCAGGAACGCCGCCCTTGGCAACGGCTACTGTTGTGCGAACAGGTGGATTTTTACCAAATCTTCCTTTGAATACTTCATTCATTCCTTTGTAATCGGCAATATCATTCAGGTAAACATTCACCTTAAGTACCTTTTCCATGGAAGAGCCTGCATTGATCAGTTCTTTCTCGAGTTCTTTCAGCACCGTATCGGTATGGGCCTTGATATCGCCAACATAATGAGCGCCCTTACCGGCGATAAATATCAGGTCGCCAAATGTGGTGGCGCCGCTGAATAACGGAACATCCTGATCGTATTGAACGTTTAATGATTTATGGTCATTGGTTGATGTGTGTTTTGCAGAAGCGGCAAGCCCAACGCCAACTGTTCCAAGGATAGTAGCTGCAAGATTTTTTAAAACAGATCTCCGTGGTGATTTCATATCAATAATTTTATCAGTAAAAAATGAAAGCGCTTGGCTGAATATCTAAGATAATATAAAATTGTATTCGTCAACTGTCAAAATACAGGAATGGGCTCATTCGGAAAGCGCTTCAGGAAGTCGTAGCATAAGTATATGGTCTATTCCATCCAGGTCATAGATATCGCTATCCTTAATAAATCCGAGCTTTTCATAAAATAAGCGGGCATAATTCTGTGCAGCAATACGAATTGGCGCTTTACCAAAAATAATATAACAATTTTTTATTGCTTCCAGCATCAATATTTTTCCCAGGCCAGTACCTCTGGAAGCAGCGCTTGTTAACACCCTGCCGATAGACAGTTCCGGGAAAGTCAGTCCGGCGGGAAGCAAACGCGCGTAACCCTGGAGCTGATCATCCCTGTATATCAGCAGGTGATGACATCGGGGATCTTTATTGTCGATATCGGGCACATGGCAATCCTGTTCTACCACAAATACTTCCTGCCGCATGCGCAGGCTGTCATATATTTCCTGGGGGCTCAGTCGATCGAACGACTTGCATATAATGGTTAATGGCATATTAGCGTTATAGTCAGGAAGTAAAAATAGCTGAAGAATGGTAAGCAGTGAAATAAGAATGAACAAGTGTATTTTTGACATCTGAGAAAAATTCACTACTTTGCGTACTATGTACGCATTTAACGCCTAAGCGATAGGTGTGTCGTGAAATTCGATGAACCGCAATGCTTCGCTTGTCCATCTGATCATTAAGCATAATTCTTTAACTTAAATTTGCTGATATGTCGGACCTGGCGTTCACGCTTCAATATTCCAAACGCGCTTACAGAATTGCCGTAAGTTCACTGTTCTTTTTACAGGGGCTTTGCTTTGCCAGTTGGGCATCGCGTATTCCCAGCATCCAGAAATCCTTACATTTATCAGATACCTCTTTAGGTATTGTATTATTCTCTCTTCCCCTTGGTTCAATAATCGCTTTACCTTTTTCAGGATGGGCCGTTACCCGTTTCGGCAGTAAACGAGTAGCTACCAATGCTATATTAATTTATTGTCTTTTACTGGTTATCATTGGGGTCGCGCATTCTACCGTTGCGCTGGTTATCACCCTTGTTTTTTTCGGCATGGCCGGAAATATGGGAAATATCGCCATGAATACGCAGGCGGTGGGTGTAGAAGCAAAATATGGCAGAAAGATCATGGCCTCCTTCCACGGATTATGGAGCGTAGCTGGTTTTAGCGCTGCAGGGATCGGCGCTTTTATGATCGGTAAAGAGATCATGCCTTTCAATCATTTTATTCTTATCGCTATACTGATCATGGTCGGTATAGCGATAAGCTTTCAATACCTGCTTCCTGATGAAGAAAAATCCCAAACGCAGGCTAAACTTTTTGCCAAACCCGACAGGGCCCTGATCATTCTTGGAATGATAGGATTTTGTTGTATGATCTGCGAAGGAGCAATGTTCGACTGGAGCGGTATTTATTTCCAGAAAGTGATCCAGGCAGAAAAAGATTGGGTAGGTATAGGATACACTGCTTTTATGGGAACCATGGCTGGAGGAAGGTTTATAGCGGATTGGGTAACCCATAGGCTGGGCATCAGGAAAACCATTCAATTCAGCGGGGCGCTGATTGCCACCGGCCTTTTGACAGCCGTGATATTTCCCAATATCATTTTTGGAATAGCCGGTTTCTTCCTGGTAGGTCTGGGCGTATCATCTGTTATACCGCTTGTGTACAGTGAA
>JBDTVL010000312.1:0-4200 GCA_040007215.1 Flavitalea sp. | reverse complement strand
GCTGGGTTATTCATTTCCAAAGATCAGGGGCATTGCCGGTTTGAATCTTTCTTTTGTAGCAAGGAACCTTTTCTTCTTCTATAAAAAAGCTCCATTTGATCCGGAGATAAGCGCCAGCACTTCGCAGACAGCGGAAGGCATCTCTTCTTTTACTATGCCTTCGGTTCGTTCCTTTGGTCTTAGCCTAAATGCCACGTTTTAAAAACATAGCTAGCAATAAAATATTAAAGTCAGGATTATGAAATATTTTAAATATATACCTATACATTATTCGCTTATATCAAGATTGATCTTGTTGTCTATTGTATTTTTTTCCTGTACAAAGGACATGAAAAATCTTAATGAGGATAAGAAACTGATCACCGATAAAATGCTGGAACAGGATGCTAATGAGGGTGGATATACGCTTCCGGGAATGCAACTGGGTATTGTAGATGTGCTCACTACCTGGAGGATTGAGATGCAGCAAAACCTTAATGCTGATAATTATAGCGGTTACATGAGTCTGCCTGCGGCTTTTTATGACAATAAAAATAACGGCACTTATTTTATGGTGGATAGCTGGGATAACCAGATATGGCTGGTGCCTTCCAGCAAAGTGCTGGATCAATGGCTGATGATGAAGAAAAAAGGATTTGATACCAAATATCCTGATCTGTATTCCATGGCGCTGATCTTTAAGGTTTTTGCAGGGCACAGGCTGGTAGATATTTTCGGTCCTATGCCTTATTCATTATATGGAACGACCAGCGATGTGAAATTTGATTCGGAAGAAGAAGCTTATACGTTGTTTTTTGAAGAACTGCGCTCGGCAGTTACCGCTTTGAAAGCCGCCGAGGCTGCCGATCCTGCAGCCGACCAGATCCGTTATGCGCGATTTGATAAATCGCGGTATGGTGGAAATTATGCTACCTGGGTAAAAGTTGCGAATACGCTCAGGCTTCGTTTGGCCCTTCGTATTTCAAATGTAGATCCGGTTAAAGGCAAAATGGAAGCAGAAGCAGCCGTAAACGACGGCGGTCTTCTGGAAAGTGCACAAGGTTCATTTGAAATGACCACCGGAACGGTTCATCCGTTATTAACCATCACCAGAGATTGGGGCGAAACAAGATTAAATGCGGCGGTGGAAACTATTTTAGGAGGTTATCATGACCCAAGATTATCCAAATATGCATTACCTGCATCAGATCCTGCATTAAATGGCGAGATCAAAGGACTTAGATCGGGATCTGCTTTTAATGATAAATCTTACATGGGTTTTTCGCAGGTCAACTTTGTTGATAATCCTTTTGTGAAAGTGATGGATGTGGCGGAAAGTTATTTTTTAAGAGCAGAAGGCGCTTTAAAAGGCTGGGATATGGGAGGAACGGCTAAAGATTTCTATGAAGATGGAATCAGAACCTCCTTTACGGCTAATAAGGTGTCAGGAGCGGAGGAGTATATCAACGATAATACCTCAACTCCGCTCGCTTATATTGATCCGAATAATTCGCTGAACAATGCGCCTCCTATAACATCCCTTACTATTAAATGGGATGAATCTGCCACAGCAGAAGAAAAGCTGGAACGTATCATCACACAGAAATGGATCGCCATGTATCCAGACGGGCAGGAGGCATGGTCGGAGTTCAGAAGAACGGGATATCCAAAATTATGGCCTGTAACGGTTAACCTTAGCGGAGGAGATGTTCCCGTAGGAGAATTTATCAAACGCATCAACTATCCATCGGCCATTACCAATGCCAGCCAGTCGGCTACAGCGGAAGCGGTTGACAATTACCTGGGTGGCCAGGATAAATTATTTACGCCGCTCTGGTGGGATGTAAATTAATTAAGCGCATTTCAGAACTAAAACAGACAAGATGTTTCTTAGCAGTAAGAAGAAAAAGCCCTTTTGCTATAGTTTAATTCTTTGGGCGGTAACCGGATTGATAGGCTGCGGCGGCGAGTCGCAGTCTAACTCCGGTATTCCTGCAAAGGATGCATTAGCGACATTTACGGTGGCAGACGGATTTAAAATTGAAATGATCGCATCGGAGCCATTGATCTCTGACCCTGTGGATATGGAGATTGATGAATATGGACGCATGTATGTAGTAGAAATGCACGGCTATCCGCTTGATAAAGGCGGCAGCGGAAACATCGTATTGCTATCAGATACGGATGGAGACGGAGCGATGGATAAACGTACGCTATTTGCCGAAGGCCTTGTACTACCTACCAGCATTATGCGCTGGAGAAAGGGAGTTATAGTAACAGATTCTCCTAACCTGCTTTATCTTGAAGATACAGATAACGATGGCAAGGCTAACCGTATTGATACCCTGTTAGCCGGGTTTGCTTTAACCAATCCTCAGCATAACCTGAATAACCCGGTATATGGATTGGATAACTGGATCTATATGGCTCATGAGGGAGCCGTTAAAACGCGGGATTATATAGATGAGTTCGGAGATGAAGGCAGGGAAATTTCTTTCCCGGGTAAACCCAATAGCGACCGGTTGCCCAAAAATGCCAATGGACGTTCAGTACGTTTTCAGCCCGATAAAGGACAGTTGGAAATGACGGCTAACAGATGCCAGTTCGGGCAGACCTTTGATGAATGGGGGCATTGGTTCGGATGTAATAATTCCAACCAGGGTTATCACGAGGTTATCGCTAACCGTTATTTTACCCGCAATCCCGAATTGCTTGTATCGGAAGCCATTCAGGATATGTCCGATCACCTGAACGCTGCAGAAGTATTTCCAACAACCGCCCATCCTGATCGTCAGTTACTGACCAATGTGGGGGTGATGACTTCGGCGTGCGGACTTACCGCTTACTTGGGCGATGCTTTTCCTGCTCCATATAATCGGCAGGTAACTTTTATTGCAGAACCGGTAAGCAATCTTGTTCATGTGGATATTCTCCGGGATAGCGGAGCCAGTTTTGTGGCGAGCCGTATACTGCCAAACAAAGAATTCCTGAGTTCTACTGATGCCTGGTCCCGGCCCGTTAATTTATATGTAGGGCCGGATGGAGCGCTTTATGTGCTGGACTACTATCGGATGGTAATAGAATCGCCTGAGTGGATGTCGGAAGAAGCTATTGCAGCAGGCGGCCTTTATAATGGATCAGATAAGGGCAGGATTTATCGCATCACACCCACGGGCGCTAAAAAAGCTTCCTGGACAAAAGGTATTCCGTTAGGCAATGCCGGTAATCAGGAACTGGTAGAGAACCTGGCTAACCCGAATATATGGTGGAGAATCAACGCTCAGCGTTTACTGGTTGACCGTTCCGATAAGTCTGTTACGCCTTTACTTGAAAAAATGTTGGACAGTACAACTTCTGCCATGGCACGTTTACATGCCCTCTGGACGCTTGAAGGCATTGGCGAGCTTAAACCATCCATGATTGAAAAGGCATTAAAAGATAGCGCTGCAGGATTGCGGGAGAATGCCATCAAACTCGCCGAATTGCATTTGCCGTCTTCACCTGATCTGGCAAAATCATTGCTATCTCTTCAGAGCGATCCCAGCGCGAAAGTCAGGCTTCAATTATTGCTGACCCTGGGATTTATCAATACGCCAGCTTCGACCCGGGCAAGAGATCATTTGCTATTTACAGACATTAATGATAAGTGGGTTCAGATCGCCGCCATGTCCGATGCATCGGCGAATACGGCTTCTCTTTTAAAAGTTGTATTGGAAAAGTTTCGTCCGGATGTTCCCGCCTACGCTTCGCTGGTACAACGATTAACGGCAATGGTAGGCGCCAATTCCGATTCCATGGTCATTCGCCAGTTCATCAGCCAATCCGCTGCGCCATCAAAGCATATCCAGTCCTGGCAGGCGGCTATGCTGGAAGGTCTTGCGCATGGAATGAAAAACAGGAAGACGCCTGTTGGGGTTACTGATTCGGACCAGCGACTGCTGGTTAATGCCTTTTTTGTAAGTCCATCTGCACCATTGCGAAAAGCCTCTTTACTGATGTTAGAAACGAATGGCATAGCAAATGCCTCGCTGAAAAGCAATGCTATTTCAAAAGCCGAGATAATCATTGCAGATAGATCGATTGAAGATGATAAAAGAGCCGATGCTATCGATTTTCTGGCTATCGGCGATCCTGCTGCACATATTACAATGCTGGAAAAACTGCTGATCCCGCAGGAGCAGCCCTCTGTTCAACTGGCGGCATTACGAACGATGGGTAAGA
>JBDTVL010000311.1:0-4204 GCA_040007215.1 Flavitalea sp. | reverse complement strand
TGCGTCGAATCGTCTCGCGGAAATGCATGGCTATGGACCTTTCCCAGGACCAGGCGAAGCGGAAAATATCAGTGTTTTCATGCGCCGCAGACTGGATACCCTATTGCATCGCTGGTTCAATACAGATTATCCGTTGTCGGAATATCGAAGAGCATTGCCCGAGTCGGATCTGCTCTGCTTAACGCCTGAAATTTTTGCGAAACATCGACCAAAAAACGCCGCATTCCTGGCCCTGCAGCAGGTTAGACATCAGCTTGACAGCTCGCGTAAAATATTTGCTTCCCTGCCGGAACCTTTGCGGATACAGCATTTCCGTAAGGCATTGCAGGAAAAGCTGGGAGATATTAAACCTTTAGGAAAAATAAGTTCACGTTTATTATGGACAAAAAACTATTCCCGTTTTCAGCTCCGCGCATTTTCGATTGAAACGGATCCAGGCATCAGGCTCCCTGTATTTTTATTATCACCGCTTAATCATCCGGAAAAAACACCGGTAGTTATTGCAATGGCAACAGGTGGCAAACAGAAATTTCTGCATAACCGACCGCAAGAGATCGCAGGGTTGCTCGATAAGGGTATAAGCGTTTGCCTTCCCGACCTGCGCAACCAGGGCGAACTGGCCGGCGATACTTCGCGCGGTCCGGATGCGATGTCGCTGGCGGCAAATGAACTGATGTTAGGCAATACGCTTATTGGCGCCCAGTTAAAAGATGCCCGCGCTGTTTTTAAATGGCTTCGATCGTTTCCTGGTACAGATGCGCATAAGATCGCCTTATGGGGCGATTCTTTTTCAGCGCCCAATGATCCGGATTTTCAATTCGATCATAGCTGGGGTCAGAAGCCTGGTCCGGTAACGCAAAGGCAATCGGAACCGCTTGGTCCGTGCCTGGCAATGCTGACGGCGCTATATGAAAACGATATCTATGCCGTTGCCACAAATGGGATGCTCGTTTCTTTTTCAGCGGCGCTGGAAGACAGGTTCTGTCATATTCCACAGGATATTGTTGTTCCTGGGATATTACAGGTTGCAGATCTGAATGATATTGTAAGAACGATTTCAAAGCGCCCGATATTACTGAATGGAATGGTAGATGGAAGAAATATACCGGTCGGTATGGAACGTATTAAAAAGGAATATGGACCGGTTTCGCCGGACGTTACATTTAGAAATAATATCGAACAATATTCTTTGTCCGTATGGCTTACAGAACAATTTCAGGAAAATAGAACAGGCGTTTTATTACGCGGAAGTAAATAGTAATTGATCAATTATAAACAAACTACAATGAACAACAGAAGAGATTTTTTGAAACTTAGCGGTCTTGCCGGGGCAGGAATTATGACGGGATGCGCAACGGATAAAAGAGATGGTAGTGGTATCGCGGCAGCCAATGGGAAAGCATTTTCACAGCAGCCCCACACGCAGTTGTTTAATATGTCGGGTTATGGAGCGCCGGCGCTGGAAACAGTCAGAGTAGGTTTCATTGGTCTTGGTAATAGGGGGCCTGCCCATCTTCAACAGGTGAGCCAGATAGAAGGCGTTGATATCAAAGCGCTATGCGATCTGCGCCCGGAAAAACTGAACAAAGCCGCCGACCTGATCAGGAACACTGCTTTCAAACCCGATCTTTATTCGGGTAATGAAGATGAATGGAAGCGTGTATGCGACAGGAAAGATATCGACCTTATATTTATAGCTACCCCGTGGAGATTGCATACCCCAATGGCGCTGTACGCTATGGAACAGGGAAAACACGTTTGTGTGGAAGTGCCTGCAGCAAAAACGATCGAAGAATGCTGGAAATTAGTGGAAACGTCCGAGCGTACGCGTAAGCATTGCATGATGATGGAAAATTCCTGTTATGGTTTCTTCGAATTGCAGATACTAAACATGGCAAGGCAGGGATTTTTTGGCGAACTCATTCATGGCGAAGGCGCTTATATTCATCACCTGTTGTATGGTAATTTCTCAAAAGATAAATACACCGATCAGTGGAGACTTAAGGAAAATATGGAGAGGAACGGAAATCTTTATCCCACACATGGCATTGGTCCTATCTCGCAGGCAATGAGCATTAACCGAGGCGATAAAATGGATTTTCTTGTATCTGTTTCCAGCAATGATTTTATGATGGCTGAACTGGAAAAAAAGATGGAAGCGACCGATCCTTTTTACAAACAGTACGACAATAAAACATTCAGGGGTAACATGAATACCTCTACGATACGCACCAGCAAAGGACGCACCATCATGCTTCAGCATGATGTAACTTCTCCCCGGCCTAAATCGGATGGATACCTGCTAAGCGGAACCAAAGCCACCGCTATGCAGTTTCCCATTGAAAATATATCTGTGGCCCGCGAAGCCACTCCCGATACCTGGAAGGGTTCTGATGCGCAGAAATGGATATCGCCGGCCGAGTATAAGGCCCTGCAGGAAAAGTATACGCCCGCCATTGTTCGAAAACTAGGCGATGTGGCTAAGAAAGTTGGTTTTCATGGGGGAGGAGATTTCTTAATGGACTGGAGAACGATAGACTGCCTGCGTAATGGGTTACCGCTTGATCAGGATGTATATGATGCAGCGCTGTGGAGTTCTATTGCTCCATTGAGCGAATGGTCGGTGAAAAATGAATCTACCTCTGTGCGGATTCCCGATTTTACCGGCGGATCCTGGAAGACCAACCAGCCTGTAGATATTTTGTTGGAGAAAGGTGGAAATACCCAGGTAAAGGAAGGCGCTGCTATCCACGAATAAAGGCTAATATATTTATTAAACCAGTTAAACTATAATATTTGAAATATTTATTGCTGTTGTGCATTGGGTTATTTTTATTTCAGTTGGTAAGTGCTCAGGAAAAATCCAGGAATGCTGAGGAATACAAGCTTGTTGCGGAAGATGGCGCCTGGTGCTGGTTTTCTGACCCCCGCGCGGTTTATTATAAAGGTTCACACAATCGTATCTATTATAGTTATATAAATAGTAAAGGCGATGTAATGATCAGCGCAAGGGATCTCCGGACAAAGGTCATAGAAACATTTACGCTTCATGAAAAACTGGAGATAGACGATCATGATGTGGCTTCTATCCTGTTTCTGCCCGATGGTCGACTGCTGACTTTTTACACTGAGCACAACGGAATTTCTTTTTCCAGGAAAAGCAGGAACCCTGAAGATATTACTTCATGGGAAGAGGAAAGGGTTCTTGCTTTTAATGGCGACAGGATCACTTATTCGCATCCTGTTATGTTGTCGGAAGAAAAAAATCGTATCTATCTTTTCTGGAGAGGAAGGAATGCTAAGCCTGCCCCTGGCTTTTTTAACGACTGGCGACAATATTTTTCCTATAGCGATGATGGCGGCGATACCTGGGCCGCTGCAAAAAACTATATTGACAATGAAGGATTGAATAATCCTCCTTACCTAAAAGCTAGCGGCGATGGTCGGTCGAGAATTGATTTTGCTTTTACAGTTGGACATCCAGGCGTTGGCGCAGAGATATCCTTATATCATATGTATTATGAGAAAGGGGCTTTTTATCAGACCAATGGCGAAAAAATTGCTGCACTGGAGGAACTTCCCCTGGCGCTGACTCAAGTTCATAAAGTGTACGATTACCAGCAGGGAAAGGTCCGTAGCTGGATATCGGATGTAGCGCTGGATAAAAATAAAAGACCGGCAATCGCGTACATGCGTTATCCTTCGGCAGATGATCACCGTTATTATTATGCTTATTGGAATGGTAAAAGCTGGGTGGATGAAGAGATCTGTAAAGCGGGAGGATGGATGCCTGTGTCAAAACCTGGCGAGGAGCAGAGCGAACCTTATTATGGAGGCGGTATATCGCTTGACCATAAGAATCCTTCTACCGTTTATCTCTCCAGGCAGGTGAATGGTATTTTTGAAATTGAACGACGAACGCTGAAAGGCAAATCATGGGTATCATCTACTATAACTGCACATTCCACGGTAAACAGCATGAGACCTTATGTAGTTGAAGGCTATCCCGGAAATAAACCCATTCTACTCTGGATGACCGGTATTTACATACATTATACCGATTTTCATACAGCATTAAGGATAAATGAGTAGGTCTTGATGAATATACAGCATTTGACAGATGGGTGCATTCCAAACTTTCAAGAATATTATAGATATTATTATTTATAATATTCTTGGTCTGTTTTGCAAGCGCTGGTAGGAA
>JBDTVL010000310.1:0-4214 GCA_040007215.1 Flavitalea sp. | reverse complement strand
GCAATGACGCCGGAGGAGCGCTGGTATCGCTGATCGCCGCTTTTTTATATTACTATGACCGATCCGATCTGCAATATAATTTGGTCATTGCCGCTACTGCAGAGGAAGAGATCTCCGGAAGACAGGGCATTGAACGGATACTGCAAGATCTTGGCCCTATCGCTTTCGGCATCGTAGGCGAACCTACGCAAATGCAGATGGCGGTGGCCGAAAAAGGCCTGCTGGTATTGGATTGTGTGGCCAAAGGAAAAGCCGGGCATGCCGCGAGGAACGAAGGAGAGAATGCCATCTATAAAGCGCTAAAAGACATTGAATGGTTCAGCCATTTTCAGTTCCCCAAAATATCTGATCTGCTGGGCCCCGTGAAAATGACCATCACTGTGATCGGCTCCGAGAACAGGGCGCATAACGTAGTGCCTTCGCAATGCAGTTTTGTAGCCGATATAAGGGTGAATGAACTGTATAGTTTTGAAGAGATCATTGATACGATTCAACAAAATATTTCATCAGCAGCCAGCCCCAGAAGCCTGCGTATGAAATCATCGCTGATAAAAACAGACCATCCACTGGTGCGATCGGGTATAAAGATCGGGAGAAGTTATTACGGCTCACCAACTACCTCCGATAAAGCGCTGATGCCCTTTCCTGCATTAAAAATGGGACCCGGCGACTCGGCGCGGAGTCATACCGCCGATGAATACATTTATATTGCCGAGATCAATGAAGGAATAGCGCTATACCTTCAATTACTCAATAATGTTTTAATTAAAAGCTGATCATGAAACTCTGGAGTAAACAAAACACCAATACCTCGCAGGCGATTGAAAAATTTACCGTAGGCCGCGA
Organism: Flavitalea sp.; assembly: GCA_040007215.1. Lineage (GTDB taxonomy): Bacteria > Bacteroidota > Bacteroidia > Chitinophagales > Chitinophagaceae > Flavitalea. The sequence continues at coordinate 3,368 of JBDTVL010000310.1, read as the reverse complement.
CAATGAATTTGATAGTTTACTGGCAGAGCATGATGTTACCGGCACCATCGCACATGTAAGTATGTTAGGCGAAGTGGGATTAATGGATAAGCAGGAGGCTAAGCTGGCGCTTGATGGACTCAGTATCATATTGCAGGAAATCCGCAACGGCTCCTTTATTATTGAAGAAGGAGTGGAAGATATCCATTCGCAGGTGGAGCTGACGCTGACCCGTCGCATCGGCGAAGCCGGGAAAAAAATACATAGCGGCAGAAGTCGTAACGACCAGGTTGCCGTGGACATTAAATTATTCCTTCGCGCGGAGCTGTTAAAAACCAGGGACGAAGTAAAATCGGTATTCAATCTGTTGATTGAACAAAGCGAAAAATATAAAGACAAATTATTGCCGGGATATACGCACCTGCAAATAGCGATGCCTTCTTCCTTCGGTTTATGGTTGGGCGCTTACGCGGAAAGCCTTATAGATGATATGGAATTACTGGCTTCCGCTTACGCTATCGCCAACAAAAATCCTTTGGGCAGCGGAGCGGGTTATGGATCGTCATTTCCCCTGAACAGAGCGGCAACTACCACAGCGCTGGGTTTCAGAACGCTTAATTACAATTCTGTATATGCGCAGATGAGCAGGGGCAAGACAGAAAAGATAGTCGCTTCAGCATTAGCTTCGGTTGCAGCTACGCTTAGCAAGCTGTCGATGGATTGTTGTCTTTACCTGAACCAGAATTTTGGTTTTATTTCTTTTCCTGCAGAGCTGACCACCGGCAGCAGTATCATGCCGCATAAAAAAAATCCTGATGTATTTGAACTGATCAGGGCAAGATGCAACCGTATTCAGGCCATTCCGAATGAGCTGACCCTGCTGGTCAATAACCTGCCATCGGGTTACCACCGCGATCTTCAGCTTACCAAAGAAATTCTTTTCCCTGCCTTCGCAATATTGAAAGATTGTTTGGAAATGACCACGCTTATGCTGGCCAATATTATAGTTAAAGACGATATCCTGAAAGATGAAAAATACAAATACCTGTTTAGCGTAGAAGCGGTAAATCAACTGGTGAATAAAGGCATCCCTTTCCGTGAAGCGTACAAAACCATCGGTGAACAGATAGAAAAAGGATCATTTTCCTTCGACTTCTCAAAAGGTCTTGATCATACGCATGAAGGAAGTATCGGGCGCCTTAATAATGAAGAAATTAAAAAAGAGATGATACAAACAATGGGTAAGTTTTAAAGGCTCATCATCTCTTTAAATTTAACTGTCTGCCGGCGGCTGACCTCTATCTTCTCTCCTCCTTTCATATCCAGCAGCAGTCCGCCATTGAAATAAGGCTCAATTTTATCAATGAGCCGGAGATTAACGATATGTTTCCTGTTAGCGCGGAAGAATATTTTTTCATCCAGCCTTTCTTCCAGCGAATTAAGCGATTTGAGGATAAGCGGTTTATTAATTCCAAAATAGACCTTTGCATAATTACCAACGCTCTCGAACAACCGAATATCGGACAGTTTAACAAACCAGCATCTTTCGCCATCCTTAACAAATACCTGGTCTGCTTCGGCAAGAATAGAGCGGTTAAAGTTCATGGTCGTTCCGCTCTGGCTGTCTCTTTCTTCCTGCAGGTGTAGTTTCTGGATCGCATCCGCAAGTCTTTTAGGCTCCACTGGCTTCAGCAGGTAGTCGAGCGCGTTAACCTCGAAGGCTTTTAATGCATATTCATCGTAAGCTGTCGTAAAGATCACATTCGGGGCCCTGTCCATTTCCGCCAGCATATCGAAACCTGTTTTTCCGGGCATTTGAATATCCAGGAATATCAGTTCCGGGTTGAGGTTTTCGATCTTTTCAATGCCTTCGCTGGAATTAGCCGCTTCGGCGATCACTTCAATTTCAGGGAACTCTGATAATAATTTTTTGAGTTCATTCCTGGCAAGACGTTCATCGTCGATAATAATGGCTCTGATCATGGCGCTTATTTATTTGCAGTAGGTATTAAAACTTTTGCTTCCACGAGACCTCCGTTCTGCCAGATCTCAAAATTGGCTTTATCGCCAAAAAGCAGGTGCAGTCGGTTCCTGGTGCTGGACAGGCCAAACCCATCGGGATTGTCCTCTCCGCTCGGCTTACCGGAATTCTGAACGATCAGTTCGTGAAAATTATCTTTAAAATCAGATATCACTTTAACTACTCCCCCGGTCACCTGCCGTCCTATTCCATGTTTAATAGCATTTTCAACCAGGGTCTGCAACATCATCGGGGGCACAGGCTGGTCAAGAGTATCATCGTCTATTGAATATTCGATCCTTAACCTGTCTTCGAAACGGATATGTTCCAGGGCTAGGTAGTCTTTCACGATGTTCAGTTCTTTTTCGAAAGGAACGGTTTCCAGTTTTTCGGCCTGCATACTGCTTCTGAGAATATTACTCAGTTCAGTGATCGCATTCCGCGCTCTTCCCGGATTTTCATCGATCAGGGCCCGGATACTGTTCAGCGCATTAAAGATAAAATGAGGATTGATATGTGATTTTATGGTCTTGAGCTCCAGTTCCTTCACCAGCGCTTCCAGCTTAAGTGTATCCACCTGCTGACGCCTGCCTTTTTCGAGGTAATGGTAGAAATAATAGAAGAGCACCCAGGGAACAATAAAGATTCCTTTATCGAGGATATTGGCCAGCAACCGGGTGGTGAAATCGAGGTTTTGCCGGTTATTATCGGCCAGTTGGGCGGCTTCATTCAATCCCATCACCATCAGGCTGAACAATATGCTGGTCAGCACTACGGCAATGCCCAGACGCACAAATACTTTCTCAAAGGGCAGGAGAAGCCAGTTATTCCTTTTGATGAACAGACGGAGTAAATGGGTGCTACTGATACCGGCGGTCACAATAATCAGGATCTTCAGGATATACTCCCAGGAAATCTCCTGGCGGAAGGTATAAGCGAAGAAAAATATGGACAGCGCCACCATTCCCCAGCCGCAGAACTGGCATAACCAGTAGTTCGATATTTTTTTAATGGCTCTCATATTAACCATTGCTAAATTAGCGTTTTGAAGAGCTAATTGCTGTTAAATAGGATAAGTGGTTTTTAATACGGCTTTCGGGTCGGGAAATTATCCCCGATGCTGAACAAGGCAGACTTTCAGGCGTTTAAGGACTTATCCAGACAAAAATTGTAATTTTGACCCCTAAATTAACGTAATGGAGATTCCTCCCGGTCCTTTGCTGAAATTAATAAGTTCTCCTGACGACCTTAAAAAGCTCAGCCGCGAAGAATTGCAACAACTGACCGAAGAACTGAGGCAATACATCATTGATGTGGTGAGTGTTCATGGGGGCCATTTCGGAGCGAGTCTGGGCGTGGTGGAATTAAC
>JBDTVL010000309.1:0-4222 GCA_040007215.1 Flavitalea sp. | reverse complement strand
ACTGAATGTTGATTTTAAAGTGACCGACTGGCTCAATGTAGGTATCAACTCGCAACTGGCCAGCCGCGATGAAAGCGCTGTTAAGGCCGACCTGCAATCGATGTTTGTGCAGAGTCCCTACGGATCGGAATACGATGCCAATGGAAAACTGAACTGGTACCCTAATGAATTCAGAGCGGTGGAGAACCCATTGATCAACTACTATGGACAAAGCAGGTCCAGAAAGATCAACAGCATCTTTGCCTCCATGTACGCCAAGATCAAACTTCCTTTTGGCTTCGACTATAAACTGTCTTTCCAGCCGAGGTTTGAATTTATGAAAGATTACAACTTCTGGCCATCCACAACAGTTGAAGGCGGATCCACGCATTCAAAAGGTTATGGAACCCGAGAGGAAGGCAACCAGTACGAATGGATCGTGGATAACCTGCTTCACTGGAATAAAAAATTCGGCGTTCACCAGTTTGATCTTACCCTACTGTATAGTTCAGAAAGTAAAAAGACTTTTGAATCGCTGATGACCAACCAGACTTTCCTTCCCAATGAAAATCTTGGATATAATGGTTTGCAATTCGGCACTAATCCTTCCTTATCCAATAACGACGCGCAGATCACTGGCGATGCCGTGATGAGCAGGTTGAATTATTCATTATTCAATAAATACCTGTTCACCGCATCGGTAAGAAGAGATGGCTACTCTGCCTTTGGAAAAAAACATCCCCGCGCTACTTTCCCTGCCGCAGCATTTGCCTGGAAAATATCTGAAGAAAAATTCTTTCATATTGATTGGGTGAGCATGATGAAACTGCGGGTATCGTATGGCATAAATGGTAACAGGGAGATCGGTCCTTACTCTGCGTTGGCGCAGGTGAGTTCTAATCTGTATTATGATGGCTCAAGCGTACAGATGGGCGTTCTGAATACTTCCCTGGCGAATTATGATCTTGTTTGGGAAAAAACAAAATCGGCAAATTTTGGCGTAGACCTCGGGTTATTCAGGAACCGCGTTGAGTTAAGCGCCGAATATTATGATATGACCACTACCGATCTGCTGATGAACAGACAGCTTCCTGCCCTAACAGGTTTTACTGAGATCACTACCAACCTCGGTGCGCTGGGCAACCGCGGATTTGAAATGACACTGAACACCGTCAATATCGATCATCCTGGCTTTAGCTGGAGAACAAGTTTTGTAGCCTCTCTGAATCGCAACAAGATCAAAAGATTGTTCGGAGATTATGAACAGGTTGAGGTTGATGGAAAAACAGTAAGCAGGGAAGTAGCTGATTATACCAATGGTTGGTTTCCCGGGCAATCCATTGACAGGATATGGAATTATGATATTTCCGGTATCTGGCAACTGGGAGAAGAAGCCGCAGCTGCTGAATACCAGGAAAAACCCGGCGATTTCAAAGCGCGCGATCTGGATAACAATGGCAAATACGAAGCGCTGCAGGATAAGATGTTTATTGGTTATGAACAACCGAGATATCGACTGGGCCTGAGAAATGAATTTACTTTCCTGAAGAATTTTACCGCCGCTCTTTTTATCCGTGCCGATCTCGGTCACAGTGGAGCATTTGAAGATGCGATGCATAATTTCTCTGAGACCTACGATAAAAGAAATACACTGTCTCTTCCATACTGGACGGCAGAAAACCCCAATAATGAATATCCCAAATTACATAATAACAGGAGTTCGTTCGGCGGAGGATTAATGATCTACAAGCCTAAATCTTTTGTAAGGGTACAGGACCTGTCATTGGCCTACAACCTCCCGGCGAATATTGCCCACAGAATCAGGTTATCCAATGCGCGCGTATATGGATCGGTCAGGAACCTGGCTACATTCACCAAATGGCCTGGATGGGATCCGGAAACCTCTACACTGCCAATGCCCAGAACATACAGCGTTGGAATCGCGTTCGCTCTATAACCCTGTTAAACAAAAAATGACAATCATGAAACTATTTATAAAATTACCGATACTGATATTGTCCATAATGATGTTGGGACAATCCTGTTCAAAAAAATGGCTGGAACCCAAACCGCTCTCTTTTTTCAGTCCTGAAAATATATATGTGGATAAAGCCGGCTTTGAAGCTGTACTGGTTACCCTGCGAAAAGATCTGAAAAATGAAAATACAGACCAGATGAACTATCTGGTCATGGATAATGCCGCTTCCGACCTTGCTGTACCCTGGTCGCAACTTGATTTCAATAAACTGACGCCGAATACCGATGCTTTTTACCGTTTCCTGGCAGAGTTCGACGCTATATATGCAACCATAAAAAGCGCCAATGTGCTTATTTCAAGAATTAACGACATCACCTGGGACAGCGAAAGCGATAAGAATGGTGTGCTAGCGGAAGCCTACTGGCACCGTGCTTACTGGTATTACCGGCTGGTGAATACGTATGGCGATATTCCTTTTGTGGGCAAGGAACTCACTGGTCCAAAACTCGATTTCGCCACCCATAGCCGCTGGACCATACTCGCAAAGATCCAGGAAGATATGGAGTTTTCCGTACAATGGCTTCCTTCCGCCGCTGCGCCAGGCGTGATCTCCAAAGGCGCCGGTAATCACCTGCTGGCAAAAATCTATCTGGCCAACCTGGAATTTGATAAAGCTATCAACGCCTGCAATGAGGTTATCAATGGACCCTACGCACTTATTACCTCACGGTTTGGTGTAACCGCAAATGACCCTGACAGGAATGTGATCTGGGATCTTCACCGCAACAGGAATTTCAATGCACCTGGAAATACAGAAACCATACTGGCTATCGTAGACCGCGTGGAAGCGCCGCCAGATGCGCGTTCTCCAGGATTATATACCATGCGTATGTATCACCCCGCATGGTTCCAGGCAACGGTAAGAGACAGCGAAGGTAAACCGGGTATGGTGCTGGTAGGAACGCAGTACGATACGCTTGGCCGCGGGAATGCCAATGTGCGCCTCAGTCCTTTTTACCAATACGATCTCTGGAATGAAGCAGGATTTACCTGGCAAAATACGCCCGACCTGAGAAGAAGCGACGCCAACTGGATCGACCTGGATGAACTGTTGTATAATAATCCTGCTTCTGTCGATTATAATAAACCGATCAGCAAAGCCAACCTACAGGATCCACAGGATTCTATTTATAACCTGTACGCGATGCCGATCTATATTACCTATGCCAAACAGGAAGATGGCAACTCCAGAGTAGTAGGAGGTAATGGCGACTGGTATATATTCAGGCTCGCTGAAACTTATCTGCTCAGGGCCGAAGCCAATTACTGGAAACATAATTTAACCGAGGCAGCTAATGATATCAATGTTGTCCGTCAGCGCGCAGAGGCCATGCCAATTTCGGCCGGCAATGTAACCATCGACTATATCATGGATGAAAGAGCCCGCGAACTATTTGCAGAAGAGCCCCGTCACTCGGAACTGATCAGGGTTTCCTATATCATGGCAAAATCCGGATTGGAAGGATATACGCTCGACAACTTTAGCGAGAACAATTATTATTACGACCGTGTAATGAGAGATAATATTCTCTATACGCAGAAGGTATCGCGTCTGGGTAATGTGGCCAATATCTCTCCTTTCCATGCATTATGGCCCATCCCCTCCTCTATCATACTTGCTAACACTTTAGGCGTCATCAACCAGAATATTGGTTATGATGGCGCGGAAAAAAATGTAACGCCGCTGACCATTATCGAAGATTAATATTTCATCAACAGCGCTGTCACCTTATCCAGGAGATAGCGCTGTTATGCTTCCTAAATATTTTTTACAAATAAAATAACTGCAAATGAAAAATAAACGAAGAGATTTTTTAAAGCTCTCCGGCCTGACAGGTCTTAGCCTGGCCAGCGGAGGTTTAATGAATAGCGTGGTCGCCAAACAGCCTATTCACGCAGCATCGGCCAATTTCCCTTTGCAAAAAGTTAGCGATGCCGGCATCAGCGTAATAGGCGCTTATGGCCCATGGGCAAACAGTTTGAATGAAAACAAACTGCCTTCCTTATCCTTTCGCAACAAACAATTTACCAACCTGGGAAAATGGAAGAAATCGGCACGTACACGATTAACAGAGCGACTGGCTACTCCTGTCCTTGACGGCGTTCCAGCGGTAACCGTCAACAAACAATACACCTACGATGGTTTGCATATTGAAGAACTAAGCTGGCAACTTCCTTATGGACCGCCAACGGCTGCGATATTAC
>JBDTVL010000308.1:0-4241 GCA_040007215.1 Flavitalea sp. | reverse complement strand
GTGTCTTTGTCAACCATTATTGGGCAAGTTTTATTTAGTTCGCTTGCTACCCCCATCAACGATTTGTCAAACGAAGCTGGTTTAAAAAATATTTGCTGAATTGCAAAGTAAGAAAGCCCAAATGCTATTATTCCGACAATTGCCCCAATTGTCTTATTTCTTTTGTTTTTGTAATTTGTTTGCTCCATGTTGTTTACTTAGCCTTTAAGATGAGTTATTATCGGCCGAAATATAATAGATTATACGTTACTAATCTGCAGTTGGTTACTTATAGAAGTTAAAGAGGTAATTTTTTTACAGTATTATATCTGCTATATGGAGCAACCCAAACAGTATTGAAAGAAACTTTTATACCCCCCTCAGGGCGCCGTAGCCCGGAATACAATAGCGCTCCCGGCAGCGCTAAGCTTAAGCCTGGCAGCCGGTATAGCCAGCAAGGATTGACCCTGGCTCAGGTCAATCTCCTCTTCTCCTGAAACTACTTTTACCGCTCCCTGGTAAACAAAATATATATCGGCAGTAAGCGTATTGATCGTTATTGTTTTTCCGCCTGTTAAAAGAATACGGCTTAACTGGAAATCGGCGGCGGGGGTTATAAAAACTTCTTCCACCAACCCATTATTTACGCCCCTGGTAATGTTCGGCACAGTGGGTTCAAAACGAACATGCTCCAGCAACTCCTTTACATCAATATGCTTTGGCGTTAAACCCCCGCGTAAAACATTATCCGAATTAGCCATGATTTCCATGGTATGCCCTTCGAGATAAGCATGCGGCAGCCCGGCATCCTGGAAAAGCCCCTCACCCGGAACCACCTTTACCACATTGAAAAAATAAACAGAGAATATACCCCTGTCGATATTCCCGTTTTTGTTAAACGTTATCGCAGCTCTTGCGGCCCAGAAATGTTCGCTGCTTTTTGTGAGTTGCCCGTCAGTATAGAGCGTAATGATCCTGCCGAGCAAAGGCGCCAGCCGTTCGTTTACTTCTTCCTGTGGCATTATCATTACCCGGGTATACAGGCTGCGGTAATCGCCCTGTTTAAAATCTTCCGACAAAAAATTCAGTTCTGGAATTTCCTTTAATAAACGCGCCAGCGATACCGGTTCCTTAAAACCATGCAGCAGGTATACCTCGCCAAGCGGCGACAGCAGTTCGGGTTTATGGTTATTGTCTTTATAATTTCTTTCCGCCGCCTGGAGCGGTATGCTTTTATTATTTTCTTCTTCGAATTTTTTTTCGGCCGACTGTTTGGACGGATGCACCTGGATCGACAGCATATCTTTTACGTCGAGAACCTTCAGCAGATACGGCAGCCTGCCAAAACGTTCATAGACCTTTTCTCCAAGACGCGACAGCGCATTTTCCTGAATGAACACATCCAGCGTTTCTGTTTTATTTCCTGCCAGCATAACGCTGCCAGGCGATTTACTATGAGCGCCCAGCCAGTATTCTGCAAAGGGTTTTTTACCCTCGTTAGTAAGGTTTAACAACGCCGGCAGGAAAGTAAATCCTCCCCAATCGTAGTTCTGCACAGCGCCATTTAACCTGAATATGGTCGTACTATTGTTCATTATACCCATTTACAGCGCAATAATACAAAAAGGTAGCGATGGCCATACATAATGTAAGAGGTAAGCAGGGTGAACTACAGGCAGCGGCTTATTTCCTTCAGCGGGGATATACCCTACTGCATTGCAACTGGAGGTACCGGTATTACGAGATAGATATTATCGCTTCGCGGGAAGGAAAACTTCATTTCATTGAAGTAAAAACAAGGCATACCTCAACCTATGGATACCCTGAAGAAAGCGTTACCCGGAAAAAATTTGCCAGCCTGAAAAAATGCGCGGAAGCATTTCAGAACAGATACCCGGGATGGGAAAGGATCCAGTACGATATCCTGTCTATCTCCAGGATCGGCAATAAGCCCGATGAGTATTTTTTACTGGAAGATGTTTTTATATAATCAGCCTGTCGTTATTTACCCAGCTTTTCTTTCATCATCTCCACCAGTTTGTAAGTAGCCGGGCAGTATTCAATATTCTGTTTGAAAACATGGACATAGTCGATCATCCTGCGGCGGGTATGATGCGGAAAGCCTGAACAGTCACGGGGTCGCACCTCATAGATGCTGCATTTGTTATCGTCCAGGTTAAGGAACTGACAGGGCTGTTTTTTATTCAGCCAGTCGCCTATCTTATCCTTATAAAGGAATTTTTCTTTAAAGCCCGCTACTGTCATACCGATATGCTTTGCTATCCGTATCAGATCCTGGTTGGTATAAGTAGGCGACATGGTCTTGCAGCAATTGGCGCAGGAAAGGCAATCGGTAGTTTTCCAAACGGCGATATCTGTTTCAACGGCTATTTTATCAAGACCTCTCGGAGGTATCTTTTCAATACGCGAAAGAAATCTTTTAAAAGCAGATTTGTTCTTTCCCACGTTCTTCCTGAATAACCTTAAATTGACCTTCTCCATGTAAACTTAGCTGATGAACTATAATTTTAAGAAATTGCAATCTAATCAAATTCATTTATCCAGCATCAAACCGGCATACAAAATCAATCATGTGGGAATCATATAAAAAAGGATTTAAGGCTTTCCTGCAACTGGAAAAATCGTTATCCGATAATTCGGTCCAGGCTTACCTGGCCGACCTGGACAAACTGATCCAGTTCCTGGAGCAAAAGAACACTGCCATTCAGCCCAACGAAGTGGTACTGCGCGATCTGCAGTCGTTCGTAGCCTGGGTCAATGAACTGGGCATGACAGCCGCCTCCCAGGCAAGGATTGTTTCCGGCATCCGATCCTTTTATAAATATTGCTCTATAGAAAATATAGCCCAGCAGGATCCCGCAGCGCTACTCGAAGCGCCAAAGCGAATAAGAGCGCTTCCCGATGTGCTGAGTATGGAAGAGATTGAAAAGATCATTAATGCCATTGATCTCAGTTCAGCCGAAGGCATCAGGAATAAGGCCATTTTTGAAACGATGTACAGTTGCGGACTAAGAGTAAGCGAACTGGTTGGATTGAAGATATCGCACCTCTACCCGGATCTGGGTTTCATCAGAGTAACCGGAAAAGGAGATAAGGAAAGGCTGGTTCCGGTAGGCGCTGCTGCATTAAAACATATCGGCATTTACCGGAAAACCACCAGGGTCCGGATAAAGATCAAACCCGGACAGGAAGATATTCTTTTTCTTAACCGCCGTGGATCGCAACTCAGCAGGGTGATGATCTTCCTGATCCTTAAAGATCTTGTTAAAATAGCGGGCATCAACAAAAACGTTTCGCCTCATACCTTCCGTCATTCCTTTGCCACCCATCTTGTAGAAGGAGGCGCAAACCTCCGGGCTGTTCAGGAAATGCTGGGCCATGAGAGCATAACTACTACGGAGATATATACACACCTCGACAGGGATTACCTGCGGGCTACGCTTCAGCGCTTTCATCCTTCTTTTAAAGAGCATAAAAGCTCTTAAAAAATTTCGGAAAACGCACCGGAATCCTTTTGCATTACTTTAACCAAACCGAAGTAATCTTTTTGCATTGGCCATCGTCTATCTATGAAAGATTATTTATATGAAACAAAACAATGTAATGAAACTGTGGCTTCCGGTTTTAGCTGCATTCGTTATTGCCAGTTGCGGCGTGCCATCGTATGTTGAAAAGGATCCTTCGGTGAACCTTAACAGCTACAGAACATATGCCTGGATAGGCGAGAAGAACAGCCAGCATAAAAACGACAAACCCTATAAAGATTTCCAGGAAACTTATCTTACCGATCTTATTTCCCGTGAAATGGAAAAGAATGGATTTGTAAAAGCCCGGTCAAATCCTGATGTACTGATCGATTATGACATCATGATCGAAAATGCAAAGCGTGCACAATCAGATCCGGTATACAGCCGATCGTTTGTGCGGTATATCTATAACCCTTACACGGGAAGGATCAACTCGCTGTATTATCCTTCGCGATACCTCGGAGGAAACAACTACGAAGTGCCATACAAATCAGGCACCATTACTATTAACGTGGTTGACAACAACTCGAAGAAACTGGTTTGGCAGGGATGGGCTGAAACAGAAGTGACCAGTAAAAAAATTGATCATGACGACATGAACAAGATCGTAAAATCCATTTTCAGGAAGATGGATGTGGCTAAAAGGTAAGAGTGGTGAACAAGGGGTGATTTATGAAGGCGCAGCGAAAGTTGCGCCTTTCATTTTTAATGCTC
>JBDTVL010000307.1:0-4244 GCA_040007215.1 Flavitalea sp. | reverse complement strand
ATTTCTGAGCTTGATGCTGTGCTTTTGGTGATATCTTCCGAATTGATTGTGGAAATAGCTCCGGTAACATCTTTTCGCTGACGACTACCATAACCGATCACTACCACATCATTCAGTTGAGAAGATTCCGTTTGAAGAATGACAGACAACTGCGCCCCGCTGTTAGCCTTTATTTCCTGGCTGCGATAGCCTATAAAACTGAACAATAGCATAGCGTTTGCATTAGTTACCTCCAGCGAAAATGCTCCATCAGGTTTTGTTACCGTGCCATTATTGGTACCTCTTTCTATCACGCTTACACCGCCCAGCGCTTCTCCTTTATCATTGGTTACATTTCCGGATATCTTTACCGCCGCGACCATAAGGTTATTGACTATTGTGGCAGCATTGGTGATAACAATAAGATTATCGCTGAGTTTACGGTAGGTAAGCGTAGTGGTTTGAAATAATTTTCCCAGCACTTCATCAAGAGTTGCATTATACACTTCAATACTCACCACCTTTTCTTTAGGAAGAATGGCATCTTTATAAACAAAGCGAAAAACTCCCTGGTTCTCAATGGCCTTAAGCGCTTTTTTTAACTGTACTTTCTCCAGCTTCAGATCTATATTGGTTTGCCCGTAGACGTTAGCAAAGGATTGTGCGGACATAGCAATAATAAGCAGAATAGCAAGTTTTATCATCAGCAGAAATTTGATGATTACATGGGTCGTATCCGGAGATACAACACATCCAATTTTTTTCATACCTTGGTTTGTTTAAATGATGGGATTTGCTCGCCGAGCAAGATTTCTGTCGTTATACTGCGGGGGATGACGCAATCATTCCCCGCTTTTACAGTTCAGCGTTGTCAGGTTTTATTTTTCATATGCAAGCAGTTTTTCGGTTATCTAATCACGTAGCAAGAAACAATCCTGGTCTGTATTTATCGTTTGATAATAACTTCTTTTTTGCCGATCTGGTATTTGAAATTACCTGTTAGCCTCAGCGCTTCCATCACCTGTTTAAGGCTTTCATCTTCAAAAACACCGCTGTAGGTATTGTCTTTAAGGTCATCATCGGTAATAACCACTTTCACATCGTACCAGCGCTCAATTTTTAAAGCAATGTTTTCCAACGTTTCGCCTTCAAAAGCCAGTTTGTCTTTTACCCATAGAATTTCTGTGGCAATGCTGTCTTTCTTTTGAAAATGAACCTTGCCGAGGGTCATCAGCGGATGATCATTGTCGCTGATATCAGATCCGCCCTGTTCCTGGGTAACGGTAAATTCATTATTCTGCACAACCAGTTTCTCAAAAGGTTTCAGAATGATTTTTTTATCAGGATTATGGCGTAGTACAATTTCAACAGAACCCCTTATCAGCGCGGTTTCTGTGTTTTTCTCATTGGCATAGGAGCGTACATTGAATGCTGTGCCCAGCACTTTCAGATCTATGGATTCTGTATGGATGATAAAGGGATGCGCTTTGTCTTTTACCACATCAAAATAAGCTTCGCCGGAAAGCGTCACTTCCCTGGATGCTCCGGTAAAACTTTCGTTATAAGTAAGCTTGCTGTCTGCATTCAGCCATGCCTGAGATCCATCGGGTAACTGAATTTTTGTTTTGGAGCCTCTTTTCGTGCTCACTGTATTCTGGGCGATAATATGAGGGCTCTTTTTTCCGGGATCGCTTTCAACAAAAAGAAAAATGACAAAAAGTATTGCTGCGGCTGAGCCCGACATAAGCCACAACCGGTAGCGTTTGTAAAAGGGTATGATAACAGCAGCCTGCATGTTTTCAGGTATTTCAGCGGTTTCATACTGTAGCGCGGGTTCAGATAAATGATTGCTCAGCCGCTGCAAATGTTTATTGAAAAGATCATCTTTCCGGGCCGGTGATCCCTGATGTTTTTCTTTCCAGATACTACCCAGCATATCGGCGCGCAGCGCCATCTCGGGGCGCTCCTGCATCAGCCTTCCCAGCTCTGCAAGTTCTTCCATGGTAGCTTCCCCCGATAACTTTAAGCTTAGTAATAACCAAATCCGTTCTTCCATGATGTAATAGACTATAACTCATAGACAATGATCACTAGAAAAAAGTACCAAGCGGCGGAAAATATTTATTTCAGACTGGGGGTAAGCAGATTATGCTTTCCGAGAGGCAGGTTCGGGCAATAGATAGGCGGGAAGCGTTTCGCCGATCTTTTTAACGGATATAGCCACCTGGTTACGTACGGTAAGAGAAGAGATGTTCAGGATCGAAGCGACTTCTTTATACTTAAGTCCTTCCTCTTTTACAAGCTGAAAAATGATCCTGCATTGGGGTGGCAGGCATTGTATTGTTTCCCTTATCCGTGCGGCCAGATCTGCGGAAATGAAAATATCTTCCAGGCTTTTTACCTCTACTATAGCTTCAATATCGATTTCGTCGAGACTAACTACCGGGTTCTTATAATACTTGGTGATATAATTAAGCGAGAAATTCTTGGAAATAGTGTAGAGATACACCCTGAGGTTTTCTATTTCTGTCAGCCTGCCCCTGATCTGCCAGAGCTTCACAAAAACATCAGAAACAATTTCTTCCGCCGCTTCTTTCGATTTGACAAAGGCAAACGAAAAACGATAAAGACTATTGTATAAGAGATCGTAGAGTTGCCTGTACGCGGAAATGTCCTCATATAGGGCAATCCTTTTTTGAAGGTCCTGTATTATGATGTCAGACTCTTTCAATGGCAAGAAATGATAACTATTGTTAGTTGGTCAGTAAATGCAAGGTATAGTATTTTTTTATTACGAATTATAATTAGGTTTGTATAAAAAAAGCCATGACCACACAAGAAATTGCCACACGTCTTTCCCAACTTTGCAGGAAAGGAGAATTTGAAACCGCACAAAAAGAACTGTTTGCAGATGATGTAATCAGTATTGAACCTTATGCTGCTAACGGGTTCGAGAAGGAAACAAAAGGTCTTGCCAACATTTTTAAAAAAGGCCTTCAGTTTGCAGAAACGACAGAAAAACTGCATGGCATTAAAGTTTCAGAGCCAATAGTTACCAATCAGAGTTTCGCCTTTATTTTAGATATGGATGTAACTATGAAGAAAGGCGGGCGAATGAATATGGCTGAACTTTGCGTATATAAAGTGAAAGACGGTAAAGTTATTTCGGAAGAGTTCTTTATGTAAAGCAGAATGCAGATCGATGAAATGCCATTTATCTTTTAGCTATCCTCTGCCGCTTTTTCCTCTTCATTGAAATAAAATGACAGCGCATGGCTGGGGCATTCCTTTACCTGCGCAACAATTTTTTCGGTGGTTGCCGACAAAGGTTCTATCCATGGCCTTCGCCTTGGATCAAATACCTGCGGCAATCCTCTGAAACAAATCCCGGTATGCTGGCATATTTCGGGCTGCCATACTATGGTCACTTCTCCATTGGTGTATTTAAAAGTTTTCTGCATAATATCAAACTTAATTATAAAATTAAGTTAAGCAATTTTTGCATCAGCATAGTATGCTTTCCTTTAAAACAGTTCCGATAGAAAAGTTTTTTCTTACGGCTTACAGCTTGAAAAATAGCAGAGCAAAAATACCTCGTTGAAAAGGCATTCCCGCTTCGCTATTGAATAATTTATCCCGGTCAGAACTGGGGTTCATCTGCGCTTGGCCCGTAACTGCCCGGAATCGGAATGTTTAACAGGCGAAGGAATACGCCAAGCTGGGCGCGGTGATGGATAATTTGACTAATACTTGTCCTGATCATCTGGCTTTTGGTCGTGGCGAGGTATACCTGTTCGCCATTGCGTAAGGTCCAGGTTTCTTCCAACTGATTTTCATTTCCTTTTTCCAGTGCAGCTCTGCCTTCTGCCAGCGATTTTTCAAAATAGACCAGCAACTCAGCCGTATTATTAATAACCTGCTCCTGGTAAGGGTTTTTAGCAAAGTCGAGCTCGCTGGTATTTATCGTCAGGGCCACCCAGGCAGGAAGTTCTGCAATATGCGCCGATAGCCTTCGAATGGTCATGCTTTTTTCATGCGGTTTCCAATCATATTTGTCATTCGGTATTCTTCCCAGCATTTTTCGGGTAGTAACCGCTTCCTCATCCAGTTCTTTTAAAAATACGCTGATCATATCATATCATTTTTTTTTGTTTAACAAAGAAAATGACGGCTACTGACAACCCTATGGCAGCCTGTTTTTTAACATGCAGAAATATTTTCAGGAGATATTATAGTATTGGTAGCACTAATCGGAGCTGATTTTT
>JBDTVL010000306.1:0-4245 GCA_040007215.1 Flavitalea sp. | reverse complement strand
CGCTGGAAATAGATGTAAATCATCTTGGAGCGATAGTTCACCTCCATATGATTGAGTTCCTTAAACAGGAGGAACACCAGGTTTAATCCGGTCGATATGCACATCAAAAAACAGTTTTGGTCTGATTATTCCGGCGGTAGCGTTTACCAATATACGCTGAGTAATGGGTTCATGGAGGTAACGGTTACCAATTTCGGCTGCGCCATTACTTCCATTAATGTACCAGACCTTGAAAAAAATAAGAGGAATATCGTGCTGGGCTACGATTCGTTCGAAGAATATCTTCACGATAAATATTATATGGGCGCCATTGTAGGGCGTTTTGCCAACCGCATTTCCGGGGGAATATTACCGGTGAATAAAACTGTTTACCAGTTACCGGTTAATGAACCTGCTAATAATAATCATTTGCATGGGGGCTTTAACGGATTCAATAAAAAGCTGTTTTCGGTAATCAGCGAGGAAGCCGACGATAAAAAGGCAACCATAATCTTCAAATACCGTAGTGAACATATGGACGAAGGCTATCCTGGTAATCTTGATGTATGGATCACTTATGAGTTATCCATAACCAATCAATTAGTGATCCGTTATGAGGCGCAAACTGATCAGGACACTCATATTAATCTTACTAATCATACTTATTTCAATCTCGATCCCTATGAAAAATCGTCCATCGGCCAGCATTTGTTTATTAATTCCGCCCAGTATCTTGAAGATGACGAAAGATTTCTTCCTACCGGGGTAATTAAATGGACAGACACCGCGGCCTATGATTTCAGCGGCGCACGCCGGATTGATAAATACTGGAGCGATTTGGCTAACGGATATAACACGTATTATTTACTTGATAAAGAAAGAATGAATGTGCCGGATGCGATTTTAAGTTCTGAGCGCTCGGGTATAATCGTTTCCATAAAAACAAGTTTTCCCGGAATATTGTTATATTCAGGGGACTATCTGGGCAAGCCTTATCTTATTAATCAGGGCATTTGCCTGGAAACCCAGTTCTGCCCTGATACGCCTAACCGTCCGGAATTTCCTTCTACATTACTTAAAGAAGGAGAAATTTTTTTACATCATACGAGTTATCAATTTGAAGCAATGTAAAACAAGGAATAATAATATTGTCCATCATATCAGTAATATAGGATATCCTGAAATTGGCGGAAATGTTAAATATTTGGGCTAAAATTGTTAAAATAACGATTAATCCAAGTCTTGTCAATATTATGAAAGTTTACTCCCACAATATTTCCTTTGTATTTATGGTGATTTAATCTTTTCGAATACTGGCTGTATCATAAGTGATTTTTCCAATACAATAATTGTTAACCAAACCAAAACCTGCCATTTATGAATCGTAAATTTTCCTTAAGTTCTGGCTTGTTCGGTCTTTACTTTTTGGTAATGATCTTGCTGTCTCTGCACGCCAATGCGCAGACAGACCGAAAGATTACCGGTAAAGTAACGGATGAGACCGGAACAGGCCTTTCTGGCGTTAGCGTTCTGTTGAAGGGAGCTAACAATAAGGGAACGGTGACTGATGAATCAGGAGCCTTTTCCTTAAGCGCTCCCCAGGGGAAAGCCACGCTGAGGTTTTCTTACACAGGTTACATCACTAAAGATGTTCCTGCCGACAATGGCGATGCGATCAGCCTTTCCCTTGTTCCCGATCCACAAGCCAAAGATTTGAATGAAGTGGTGGTGGTAGGGTATGGTACGCAGCGTAAGGTTGATCTTACAGGAGCTGTAGGATCTATTACAAGAAAGGATATTGCTACCCGCCCGGTTACCAGCCCCGATCAGGCTATGGCGGGAAAGATCTCAGGTGTATCCATTTCTAACCGTTCCGGCGATCCGGCTGCTCCGATTGATGTTAGGATAAGGGGTGTGGGAACAGTAGGTAACAACCAGCCTTTATGGGTTATTGACGGAGTAGCTATTGTACAGACTACGAACGTTACTGTAAACACAGCTTCGTATGCTGAGTCGAATCCATTGGCAGGTATGAACCCTAATGATATTGAATCTATAGATGTACTGAAAGATGCCTCTGCATCGGCTATCTATGGAGCAAGAGCGGCTAATGGAGTGATCATCATCACCACAAAAAGAGGTAAGGAAGGAAAAGCTACCGCCAGCTATGATGGCTACCAGGGTTTTCAATCCATTTCAAAGAGTAAAAAATTCGATGTTTTAAATGTTCCTCAGTATATAGCGCTGCAAAGTGAACTGGGTCGTGACTTTTCGGCTTTCAGTTCAAAACCGTTTTTTGACTGGCAGGATGCTATTTTCAAAACTGCCCATGTCAGCAATCACAATATTTCTGTGAGTGGCGGTTCCAAGAATGCCACCTTTAATGTGGGCGCAGGTTATCATGAGCAGGATGGCGTTGAAATTGCCCAGGCTTTTAAAAGGATTTCCTTAAAAGCTAATTCTGATTTCAAAGTTGGAAAATCATTAAAATTCGGCGAATCTATTTTGATCAGTTCCACCGAAAGAGGTATTCAGTCTGAAGGCGCCAATTTCGCCGCTGCCGGCGCTTCCCGGAATGCTCCTTATTATTCGCCTTATGACGCTACCGATCCCTTTGGTCTGAATGCTTCTACAGCAGCAACAAGAGGTTCGGGAGCTACCGCCAATAATTATATATGGGCTACAGATTCACGCTTCAATGAGGTGAAAGTAGTGGCCCGGAAAATCCTCGCCAGCGCTTACGGAGAATTTGAACCTATAGCAGGTTTGAAATACAGACTTGCTGTTGGTGTGGATTATAATGTGGGAGATGGTTATTTCTTCCAGGAAGCTACCACCAAGGATTACGGCGGAGGGATCAGAAACTCGCTGCTAACATCTGAGAGGCCGTTGGAAACAACCGCTAATATGACCCATACGCTTACCTATCAGAAAGACTATAAAAAACACAGTCTTACCGCGCTGGTAGGAGAGGAAGAAACTAATTTCTCCTTTACCAAAGTACGTTTGCAGGGTGGAAATCTTTTTAATACCGCCATCCGGTTTCCAACTGTCGCTACTACTGTAGCGGCTACCAACGAAGGCGACCATTGGGCGCTTCGCAGTTATCTCGGACGTGTATTTTATAACTTCGATAACAGGTATCTGCTTACTGCCACTGTAAGAAGAGATGAATCTTCCAGGTTCTCTAAAGAAAACCGGTCAGGAACATTCCCATCTATTTCTGCAGGATGGAAGCTGAGCGAGGAAAAATTCTTCTCTAAAGCCAATTCTAAACTATTTGACGATGTTAAGATCCGTGCAAGCTGGGGCCAGTCGGGTAACCAGTTCACTGGTAACAATTTCGCATACCTTCCTTCTTTGCAAACGAATATCTTTTATGTAGTCGGCGCAGGACAGACGGTAGTGAGAGGTCCTTCTCCCGTTATCTTTGCCAATGAAAACCTGAAATGGGAAACCAGCACCCAGGTAGATATCGGCGCAGATATTACCATGCTCAGCTCAAAACTGGATATCACCTTTGACTATTATAATAAAGTGTCCAATGATGTGTTGTTGAGCCTCCCTATCCCTTATGTTTCCGGTTATTTTCTTCCTGCTGATGCCAATATAGGTCAGATTAAAAACTCCGGCATTGAACTGGCCGCCACTTACAGGAATAAGATTGGAAACTTCCGGTACAGCGTTGGCGGTAATATCACTACCGTTCACAACATAGTAAGCTCTTTGGGAAGCATTAAAGAAATTACTTCAGGCGCAGGCGGATCGATAACGCACAGAACAACGCTAGGCGAAGAACTGGGTTATTTTTATGGATACAAAACAGATGGTATTTACCAGAATGCAGCTGAAATAGCAAAAGCCCTTCCGGATGCAGCTTCAACAGGACCTGTTCCTGGCGACATCCGCTTTGTGGATGTTAATGGCGATGGAAAAGTTGACGCTGGCGACCGCACCAAGATCGGTAAAGCCATGCCAGGTTATTTTTATGGATTTACCCTTACAGGTAACTATAAAGGTTTTGATATGAGCGCATTCTTCCAGGGAAGAGGCGGTATCGAGGTGTACAATGCCGTTCGCGCCGGTATGGAAGATATGAAAGATGGCAATAACCAACGGGTATCCGTGCTGAATCGCTGGACAGGCGATGGCACCAGCAATTCGATGCCAAGAGCTACTGCGAGCGATCCGAATAATAACAACCGTTATTCCGACAGATGGATAGAAAACGGCTCTTTTATGAGGTTTAAAAATTTTGATTTGATT
>JBDTVL010000305.1:0-4245 GCA_040007215.1 Flavitalea sp. | reverse complement strand
AAGAATAGCATCTGCCGCATTACATACGGATGGTCGAGATACTTTAGCGTTAACGGCTATAGAAACTGCTTTTTTCAGATCGGCTTTGGTTTCTACATATACATGACATACGCCTGCGCCGGTTTCAATTACAGGAACCTGGCTGTGTTTTCTGACGTACTGAATCAGGCCTTCTGATCCACGGGGAATAAGCACATCAATATATTTGGATGCTGAGAATAATTCTTCCACCACTTCGCGTGCAGGTGGAAGAAGCGTCACCACATCGGGGTTTATCCCGTTTCGGCGTAATACTTTTTTTATGAGCGCTACAGATACCCGGTTCGTCTGATCTGCATCGCCACTGCCTTTCAGCACGCAGGCATTTCGGCTGCGTATACACAATGCCGATATATCAAAAGTTACATTAGGACGCGATTCATAGATAGCGCCAACTACTCCAAGCGGAACCGAGACTTTCTCCAGCTTCAATCCATTAGGTAACGTTCTTTTTTCCAGCATCTTCCCCGAAGGATCAGGAAGTTTTGCTATTGTTCTGATACTGGCGGCAATACTTTTTAATCGGACCTCGTTTAATAGCAGACGATCATTTTTTGGATTGTCGGCAGCTTGTTTGGAAAGGTCTTTGGCATTGGCCTTAAGTATGGCGCGGGTATTTAGCAATAATTCGGCCGACAGGTCATTCAGCAACTTGCGGATATTGCCGGCGCTGGCATGATGTAAACTGATGGCGGCTCTCTGCGTTTTTATGATCAGCGGTAAAACAGATTTCATAGAAATAGTATTAAAACAAAACAATATCATCCGCATGTGCGGCAATTACATTTTTATCTTTTAGTCGTTTTGCAAGGACGCCGGCATTGAGCCTGGTTTTAGCTACGCCCAGGATGGCGCCATCATCATTCATGAGCTGTATCACTTCCCCTTCAATAAATTTTCCATCCAGTCCCGTAATGCCCACTGTTAGTAAGCTCTTTCTCGATAGCAGCGCTTTTGCGGCTCCTTTGTCAATATGTATCGTTCCGAAGGTCACAGATCCGCTGGCCAGCCATTTTTGCCGAGCCCGAAGATTCGATTTCTGCGGAACAAAACCCGATCCGTTTTTTCCTTCAATAGCATCGGTCAGCGGTTGATCTCCTTTTAATCCGCAGATGGCTACATGAATGCCCAGCGAAGTAGCGAGCCTGGTAAAGGTAAGCTTGGAGATCATGCCGCCCAGTCCGGGGCCGCTGGTACCCGTATGTACATATTTAAGTACGGAAGCGTCTACTTTTTCAATGCGACTGATCACTTCGTTTTTATCATCCAGTAATCCGCCCGATGAAGTGCAGAGTATCAGCCATGAAGCGTCGAAGCCGATAGCCAGCAGCGTTGCCAGCTCATCATTATCGGAAAACTTTATTTCAACATTACTCACCAGATCGTTTTCATTCACCACCGGCAAAATATCATTCTCCCAGAAAGTGGCGAAGGTTTGTTTTAACTGGAGAAACTGTTGTCGTTTCGAAAAATGTACGCGTTCGCATAGCGCCTGGGCAACGGTGATGCCATGACGCTTAAAATGCTCCGCATATAATTGTATGAGAATGGGGTTGCCTACCGCAGACGCCGCTTTTCGTTCAGATAACGTGCCTTTATAATCTTTCAGGAATTTTTTACCGCTGCCAACGGCGCCGCTCGATACCAGCACAACATGGTACGTTTTACTTAACGCAGCTACCTCGTCCGCTACTTTTTTGATCACTGCTGCATCGATATCCCCTTCTTTTGAAGTGATGACGGCAGTTCCCAGTTTAACGACTAATACTTTCCTGGACATTAGTGATGCATTAAAAATAAGCGGATCTAAAATAGCTAATATGCCGGCGTTCATGCCAATTGGCTGAGCGTAAACAATGACCCGAATTTATCGTTTACAGATATCAGTTAGTATACTTTTTAAATATCGAACTGGCGGTATGGCCTCCGAAACCAAAGGTATTGTTCAGCGCATACTTTACCGGTCTCGGTATCGATTTTCCCAGCACCAGGTTTAAACCTGACGGGATCTGAGGATCGGGATGTTCGGTATTGATGGTGCCGGGAACAATATCATGTTTGACCGCTAAAATACAGATAATGCTTTCAATCGCGCCTGCCGCTCCCAGTAAATGGCCGGTCATCGATTTGGTTCCGCTGATGGGCGTGTTCAGGTCCTGGAATAAAGAATGAATAGCGATCAGCTCGCTAAGATCGCCAAGAGGCGTAGACGTGGCATGCGCATTAATATAACTGATATCTTCCGGTAATAAATGCGCATCTGACAAAGCTTTTTTCATGCCCAGTACGGCGCCAAGACCTTCAGGATGCGTTCCGGTAAGATGAAAAGCATCGGCTGCCATTCCTCCGCCTACCATTTCGGCATAAATAGGAGCGCCTCTTTTAATGGCATGTTCCCATTCTTCCATCACCAACGCGCCGGCGCCCTCGCCGATCACAAAACCATCCCTGTCTTTATCAAAAGGACGCGAGGCTTTTTCATATTGCTCATTATTTTTCGACAATGCCTGCGCTGCATTAAATCCACCCACCGACGATTCTGTAATAGCGGCTTCAGAACCCCCTGCGATCATGATGATCGCTTTGCCCAGCCTGATCGTATCAAAAGCATTGATGATAGCGGTATTCGATGATGCACAGGCCGATACGGTACAGTAATTGGGGCCGTGTAATTTATGTTTGATGGAAATAACGCCTGCGGCGATATCCACGATCATCTTTGGAATGAAATAGGGATTGAACCTTGGCGACCCATCGCCGAGATGGTATTCTTTCAGTTGTTCTTCAAAAGTGGCGATACCTCCATTACCGGATGCCCAGATCACGCCTGTTTCAAAACGTTCCTGGTCGCTCATCAGCGAAAAATCGAGACGAGCGTCTTTGATCGCTTCATCGCTTGCGGCAATTGCGTATTGCGTATAGAGATCATACTTCTTGATATCTTTTTTGGTAAAATATTGCTCAGGATTGAACCCTTTTACTTCACAGCCAAAACGCGTTTTAAATTTGGATGCGTCGAATTTAGTCAGCATGGTAGCGCCGCTCTTTCCTGCAATGATATTTTGCCAGAATTCATTTACCGAATTGCCCAATGGCGTTATCGCGCCCAGGCCTGTAATAGCCACTCTTTTCATAATTTCTTTTTATCTAAGCTTGGTAAGCCAATAAGAAATGCCAATAACAGCGATGCTGCCGTTCACATTTCATGAATCATTTTATCTATCGATTGCAATATTGCCTGCCGATCGCTTTTTTTACCGGTAAGGCGGGCAATCATGATGCCTCCTTCAATAGTAGCCAGCAGCAAAAGCGCAGCCTGCCCGGCATCGGTGGAAGACCGGAATTCCTTGTTCTTTATTCCGGTACGTATAAGCCTGGTGATTCTATTCTTCAGCGAATTGATCGCAACAACAGCTTTTTCTCTAAGCACGGGATGCGTATCGTCGGCCTCAATGGCTGTATTTAATATTGGACAGCCTCCTTCAGGGAAGGGAAATTGTCCAAACTGCGCATATACATGGGTCATGGCCAGCAGTTTTCCTCTTGTTGTTGTAGCCTCTTCCATAGCTGTCAGGATCATTTCCGATACCCTGCCCAGGTTATGATCAAAAGCCGCAACTGCCACTTCATCTTTATTAAGGAAATTGCCATATATGCTTCCCTTGGTAAGACCGGTAACGCGTGTCATATCATTGAGCGAAGTGCCGGAATACCCCTGCCTGTTAAACACAGGAGCGATTTTTTCAATAATATAAGCTTTCGTAGTTTCCGATTTCGACATAACTGCGCAAAAATATACTCTTCGGTATTATTTACGAAATGTTTTATTTAATTTTACTGATATGCCTGTCGCTTACCTCTTCTGTTTTGCCCTAATTGTAGTTTTGCTGATCATCTGCGTGTATTATGCTTATAAGGCCGCTCATATTATCAGGGAAAATACTATTTCCGATCTGCGGTATACCATTAGCGCGCTGTCTGCAGAGATTTCCCGGATAGAATTATCTGTGAGAACCGAGATAGCCACCAACAGGTCGGAAACGCAGCAGTCGCTGAGGGGATACCGGGAAGAACAATCGCTGGCCTTTAATCGTTTTGGCGAACTGATGGCTAATTCAATGAAAGATACCAGCAGGCTGCAGCAAGCTCAGTTGGAAACATTCGCCGCAAACCTCAATACGCTTACCTGCGCTATAGAAGACAGGC
>JBDTVL010000304.1:0-4256 GCA_040007215.1 Flavitalea sp. | reverse complement strand
GTTTTCTGGAACAATACCGACTGCAGGTGAGTGGTGAATACGCGGATGATCTTTCCATTTATATTAATGTCAGCGCTTATAAGGCTTTCTGCGGCCTTAAGGCTTACGGGCCCTGGATAGCGCACATGGAAGGTATCAGCGATAGGGTATTTGGAGAAGATGGCTATACCAGTTTGGAAAGTTCCCTTCCACCCGATATAATCGGTAGCGATAAAATGGTAGGGGTATCCGAGTTTAGTGAGGGCCTGCTCATTATTATAGTCGCGTCTTTTAGAATTGGGCTCCAGGTATTCCTGGAAACAGACCACATCCACATTCTGAGAGCTGATAAAGTCCAGCATTTTCTGTCGGTAGGTAACCCTTGATTTATCGGCCTTTGTCTGTTCATCGAACCAGGTCACGTTCCAGGTCATGATCCTCATCGCCCCGGTTCGTTTAGTTTCATTAAAAGTCTTTCCAATATTAAATCCTACGAGTGCCCTGATATTAGTATAACCGATAGCCAGAACAGCCAGCGGAAGAAGCGCCCATTTTGACCGGAATATGATCCAGAAAATCAATAAGCCTGCCATGATCAGCAAAAGAAAGGGGAAAGTGAGGCCCAGTAAGGCAATGAACCACCATTCCTGGGGGTGCAGGAAAGAGTTACAGCAGGCCAGTAAGAATATAGCCGCCAATATGATGGTGATGATAATAAAAACCCGCTTGGTAATTCTCCGGAAGACAGGGGCCATGAGCTAAAATTACAAATGTTCGTCTTCTGATGCCCTTTTTAGTATTTCTTTTTCTTCGTCTGTCAGAAACCGGTAGCCCTGCTGGTTGATCTTATCGAGTATCTCGTCTACGCGTTTCTGGGTGATGTTGGCTACTTTCTTATAAGGCTGAGCTCCTTTGGAATTATAATAAAGTTCTTTTTTAGCGCTTTTTTTCCAGTCTTTTTTATCAGGATTAAAAAGATTGGCCGACCAGGAAAAGAACCGGTTCATCCACAAGCTCCAGTCGTTCCCTTTTCTTAATTGAAGGACAAATACAAAACCAATAGCGGCTCCGCCGAGATGGGCTATATGCCCGCCTCCGTTCTGACCGGTTATACTGGCAAAGTCGATGATCACAAAGATGATGGTGAGCGCCCATAAAGGGATACCGCCGTTCAGCATAGGAAATATCCTGAAATCGGGCGCCAGCGTGGTTGTGGCGATAGCTACCGCCATCACCCCGGCAGACGCTCCTTCAAGGGTTCTGCCTTCAATCTGGGAAGATAGTACGGGGAAGATATTATTGCTGAGCACAAAAAGGAATGCTCCGGCAATGCCTCCATAAATGAACAGGGGAACGAGTTTGCTGTTGCCGGCAAGGTCCTGTAATATAAAACCGAATGCCCATAACCACAGCAGGTTTCCCAGCAGGTGGAATACGCCGTCGTGCATGAACATATAGGTAAAAATGGTCCAGGGGCGGGTCATGATCTTGTCTACCTCAGCGGGTAGCCGGAACCAGTCGAAAATATTTTTATAAAAGGCTATTTCGCTTAAGCCTGAGAGATAGTAGGTAATGTAAATGAATTTGAAGATGCAAAACACGATGGCCAGAATAGCCAGCAGTGTTACAAGGGAATTACCATCCTGCCCCAGTATCATCCTTTTCCTGTATCGGCCCTCTTGTAACACAGATTTTTTTTTATGAATTTACAAAACCATTTCCAGAATTTTCTACCGTTCCGGTTAATTAACGAAATACGGCGGCTAATGGTTGGCGTTCTTTAATAAAAATTACGGCGGTTGGCCTTATTCCAATATAATACAAGTAGAAATCCTACCAGCGCCCCTCCAAGATGTGCCCAATGGGCCACATTATCTCCTGCCGAGTTATTAACGCCCAGCCAGAGTTCCATGGCTGCGTAAATGATCACAAACCATTTAGCTTTAATGGGGAGGAAAAAATAAACATAGATAAGGCTGTTGGGAAACAGGTAGCCAAAAGCGGCCAGGCAGCCGAATACCGCCCCGGATGCGCCAACAGTGGCGGTATTAACCTTGAATGTTTCGGAATACAACAATTCTTCCTGCTGCGAAGCAGGTAACTGACGAAATACTTCTATCACAGGTTTCATTTCCATATATAACACCCCGAGGTGCAGAAAAGCCGCCCCCAGACCACAGGCCATATAAAAGATCAGGAATCTCTTCGATCCCCACAGGTTTTCCAGCATGCTTCCAAACATCCATAAGGCCAGCATATTGAACAGCAGATGCGTAATGCTGCCATGCATGAACATATGCGTAATAAGCTGGTGCGGCTTGAAAAACACAGAATGTACATCATGCAGCGCAAAAAGATTTTCTATACCATTAGCGCCAAAACTGCCGGCAAAAGGACCATTGCCGCCAAAGATCGACTGGGCAAAGAAAACAAGCGCATTAATAATAACCAGGTTCTTGATCACAGGCGGAATGGCCTGGAAATTACTCATCCTAATATCTGACATCCATGCTGATTTAAGGCTCAAAGATCGGAATGTTTAAGCTACCGACAGGAACCTTAACGATTATTTCAAAGGCAGAGGGTTATTTTAATTTCAATTGCACCACATTCTCGATATGATGTGTATGCGGGAACATGTCTACTGGCCTCACGCGGGTTACTTCATATTTTTCGCCTAACAGGTTCAGATCCCTGGCCTGGGTAGCCGGGTTACAACTTACATATACGATCAGTGGAGCCTCTATGGACAGGATCTTTTTTACGAGGGCCTCATGCATTCCGGCACGGGGAGGATCGGTAATGATCACTTCGGGGCGGCCATGTTCGGCAAAAAACGCATCTGTGCATACTTCTATCACATCTCCTTTAAAGAAATGCGCATGGTCTATACCGTTAAGCAGGGCGTTTTCCCTGGCGTCGTCAATAGCTTCGCCAATCATCTCCACGCCGATGATCTTTCCTGCTTTTTCGCTAAGGAAAATGCCAATACTGCCTGTGCCGCAGTAGAGGTCGTACACGGTTTCCTGACCTTTCAGTTCAGCGAAATCGCGGGTTACCTGGTATAGTCGCTCGGCCTGCGAGGTATTGGTCTGGAAGAATGATTTCGGACCTATCTTAAACTGGAAATGCTCCAGCGTTTCTATCACATATCCCTTTCCTGCATACGCAATGGGCGTAAGATCGTAAAGACTGTCATTCCATTTGCCATTGATAGTGTATAGCAGCGTGGTAATTTCCGGGAAGCTGTCGCGGATATGCTTAAGCAGCCCTTCGCGTTTTTCTTCCTGTTCCCGGCCAAGCATGATATTCACCATCACTTCGCCACTTCTGCATATCCTGAGCTGCACGGTTCTTAAGAATCCTGCATGTTCTTTTATATCATAGAAGCTGCATTGGTTATCGAGCGCATACTGCTTGATGGCCAGCCTGATGGCATTGGTGGGTTCGGCTTGCAGGTGACATCGTTTAATATCCACCACTTTGTCGAAGATGCCTTTGGCGTGGTAACCGGCTACATTTTGTTCGGGGGAGATGTCCTTATTGTTCAGTTCTTCGCGGAGCAGGAACCTTTTATTTCCAAAAGTATATTCTATTTTATTCCGGTAATGCGTAACTGGTGAGGCTCCCAGTATGGGTTCAAATGGCGGCAGAGGAATTTTTCCAATCCGCTGCAGGTTATCGGACACCTGGGTTTGTTTGTACAGCAATTGCCTGTCGTAGGGAAGCATCTGCCACTGGCAACCGCCGCAAACCCCAAAATGCTCGCAGAATGGCGTTACCCGGTCGGCTGAATAATGATGATAAAAAATGGGGCGTGCTTCAGCCCAGTCTTTCTTATTCTTGCCCAGCCTGATGTCGACAATATCTCCGGGAACAGCTTCTTCTATAAAGATCACTTTCCCATCTACTCTGGCCAGCGATTTACCTTCAGCGGCATAATCTTCTACCAGCACTTTTTCAAGTACAATGTTTTTGATCTTTTTTCTCACGGAAGCAAAGTAAGGTAAAATGTAAAAGGAACGGAGCGCTCCTTTTACATTTTACCTTACTTTGCCTTCATACTTCTTCTCTGCTTCTTTCGCTTTGTCAAAATCGAGCACAACCCCATTAATACAATACCTCAGGCCGGTAGGCGGAGGACCATCTTCAAAAACATGCCCCAGGTGCGATTTGCAGCGTCCGCACATCACTTCCGTTCGGCTCGTTCCCAGGCTATTATCTGCTTCATAAATGATACTGGTTTTCGAAATAGGCTGATAAAAGCTGGGCCATCC
>JBDTVL010000303.1:0-4259 GCA_040007215.1 Flavitalea sp. | reverse complement strand
TTGGCTGGCTGGGCAATAACCTCGACAGGTTATCAAAGCTGCTAACGGATATGCCTAACGTAGTAGTAGAATTTGGAGCGGTTATCGCAGAACTTGGCAGGCAACCCAGAGCCGCCTCCGCCTTCTTCAACAAGTTCCAGGACAGGATACTTTTTGGAAAGGATTCATGGGCGCCTTCAGAATATGCCACCTATTTCCGGGTGCTGGAAACGAACGATGAATATTTCCCCTACCATAAAAAGTATCATGCTTTCTGGAGAATGTATGGTATGGGATTACCCGATGAAGTATTGAAAAAGATATACTATAAAAATGCGCTCCGTATTATTCCTAACATAGATAAATCGCAGTTTCCGCAGTAATGATGATTGGATTTTATTTTAAAGTCAGGGTGGTCTCCTGTTGCTGATCATATACCAGTAATGCCACCTTCCATTCGGTAACATAAAATTCCATCGTCAGTTCTATTTTGATCTTTTTCATCTCGCCAGTAGCGGGCAGGAGATAAAAAGAGCTGGTAGTGAATTTTTTTTCTTCGTCGGGAATCTCGTAAGCGCCATTGATGATAAAAGGCTTTTCGCCTTCTATCTTCACAATGCTGTTACGGATCTGGTTATGTAATTCTTTATACCTGCGCGATACAAGGACAAAATCATCTGACTCGAGCAGTAAACATTTCCAGCTATATATCTCTTTTTTAGAATCAGAATTATACTTTGTGATGATCGCATTTACCGAACCAGGTATCTGAACCTTAGAGGCATAATCTGTCGATTGGGGATCATTACTGATTGTTTCGCCTTTTATATTCCTGAACCTGTTGCTGTAATCGCTGATAACGGATTGAAGTACTGCGCTTGTTGTATTCGAAAATACACCCTGTGAAGAAGAGACAAGCGGAATAGTCGATATAAAAAATATGACAAGACTTCTCATGGAAAGGGGCTTTCAATAAAAGTAGAGAAAAACAATGGGGAATAGAATAGAAAAAATACTTAGTATAACAACACAATAATAGTTCCCGCAGCACGTTAGAAGACTCTTATCCCAAATTACAACATTTAAATTCCAGGCAAAATGCAAAAGAAATCCATGTACTATGACGTTAACAGAACCAAAATATGCCGTAATCATTACCGTTCCTCTACAAGCCTTTTAAGCCTGTTTAAAAGCGTTCTGGCAGTGCTCGTGATCGGAGAATCTCCTATCAGCCATTCCTCCTCAAAAAGAAGAATTAATTAATAATACTTTAATATTAGTAGCGCTTACCTCTGGAACCACAATTGTATGCGTTATACCCCGCAGAGATGCGGGGTCTTTTTTTGCCCGGCGATAAAACCAGGTTAACTGAACAGGTACTCGACATCCGCCTTGGTAAGAGTTTTAACAAATCCTTCATCATCCGTGATCAGGTCTTTTGCCAGCGCTCTTTTCTTATCCTGTAACTGCAATATCTTATCTTCTATGGTATCCTTGCAGATCATCCTGTAAGCAAATATGTTCTTCGTCTGCCCAATTCTATGCGTACGGTCAATAGCCTGTTGCTCAACCGCCGGATTCCACCAGGGATCAACGATGTATACATAATCGGCTGCCGTAAGATTTAACCCCACGCCGCCCGCTTTCAGCGAGATCAGGAAAACCCTGCAATTCTCATCATTCTGGAATCGCTGTATCGCTTTTTCACGGTCAATAGCCGAAGTGCTTCCATCAAAATATTCATGATCAACGCCCAGCTCTTTAAGTTTGGCTCTTATCAGCGCCAGCATACCTAAAAATTGAGAAAACACGAGGGCTTTATGGTTGCTGATGTTTTCAGTTATTTCACGGCCCAGCTCTTCCAGTTTGATGCTGTGATTGGGAAATTTATCCGCTTCATTCAATATCGCCGGCGAATCGCAGATCTGGCGAAGTTTCATTAACCCCTGCAGAATGGTCAGTTGAGAACGGTTAATACCCTGTTGCTCGATAACGCCCAGGATCTTATCCCTGAAATCATTACGGTATGCCTCATAAATATTCCGTTGCTCCTCATCCATTTCACAATAAAGGATCGTTTCTGTTTTATCGGGAAGATCCCTGGCCACCTGTTCCTTCGTTCTCCGTAAAATGAAAGGAAATAATATCTTTCGGAGATGATCCTTTCTTTCCGGATCGCCGAATTTATCGATCGGAACTGAGAATTCCTGCCTGAAAAATTCTATACTGCCCAGCATTCCCGGGTTAAGGAAATTCATCTGGGCAAAAATATCAAAAGTATTGTTCTGCAAGGGGGTACCGCTCATGCATAACCGATTCTTGGCGCGAAGCAATCCGGCGGCGCGCGTAACCTTGCTGGCAGGATTTTTAATAGCCTGCGATTCATCCAGCACTACATAATCGAAGGGAAGATCCACGAGCATCTTGATATCGCTGCGCAGCGTTCCATAGGTGGTGATGATCACGTCAGTATTAGCAAAAAGCTCTTTATTTCTGATTCGCTCGCCGCCATGATGAATATGATAAGTAAGCGAAGGCGTGAATTTTTTTATTTCATTCTCCCAGTTGAACATCAGCGTAGTTGGACAGACCACCATCGCATTTAGTTTACCGAAATGATGTTTGTAGTAATGCAGGAAAGATAGCGCCTGTACTGTTTTTCCCAAACCCATATCATCGGCCAGAATGCCCCCCCAGCCTATTTCCTGGAGATAGTTAAGCCAGTGAAAGCCATGTTCCTGGTAGGGGCGGAGCACTTGTTTCAGGTGTTCGGGAACCGGTATTTCGCGGATATTATTAAAAAGACGAAGTTGGTCATATTTTTCTTCCAGTTGCACCACCAGTTCTTCTTCATTACGCTCATCGTGCAATTCATCGATAACGCTCATGTGGTATTTTGAAAGACGAAGCTGGTTTTGCTTGCCTTCGCCTACCCGGAATAGTAAGGAATATTTCTTTATCCATTCTTCAGGAAGAATACCTAAGGTGCCATCCGTAAGCGGAACAAACTGCTGTTTGTTGGCCAATGCTTTTTTCACATCGGCAATGGTCACTTTCTGATCGCCGAACAGAATATCAATCCTGGCGTCAAACCAATCGGTATTGCTGCTGATATGAATTCTGGTTTGCGGCTTGGCGGTATTAAAACGAAAATTCTTCAGCGCTTCAAATCCGAACACCGGAATTTTCATTTCTTTCATGGCATCCACGAAAAGGAAGAACCAGTTATTCTTCAGCACATCGCCTCCCTTCAGGGCCAATTGCTGGCCTCCTTCGGGACGGATAAAATTAGAATGCAGCAATTCCAGCTTCTGGATAAATTCCGCTTCCTTATCTCTGGCACGATGAACGATCATGACTTTGTCGCCCGCAGGAATGACCAGGTCATCCTTACCGCCGGCTTTAGTTTCAAAGCCTTTATAAGAGAATATTGGTTGAAATACAAGATAATCGCCTTTTTCCTGAAGTGTCACACGCTTTTCCGGATCTCCGTCTTTAACCTGGCTGATGATATCCGGCTCAAACTCTACATGGTAATCCTTGGTCAGCGGTAATATGAATTTTATCAATTGTTCCGGCCAGTCTTCGACAGAAAAGCTCAGTTTGCCCTTAGCCATGAAACGGTCTACAAGATTGGCGTCTTCCGGTTTCTGCCACAGGTAAAGGTTTTCGTTATACAGGAATAGGAGACTGCTGCCTACGGCATTTTCCGTTACCGGAACATGCTGCCCATTCAGTTTAACCCAGCATTCCACCTCATACTGGTCTTTCTTAGCCACTTTGAAATAAGGAACGATAAAATCAGTTACGATACCGGCTGAGTGGAGATTATCGGTCTTAAAAGCCTTTTTACCGCTCAGTTGAAAAACAAAAGGGTTCTCGGCAATATCATTCAATAATTTCTTCAGCTTAGGATGGATATACTCAACGATCAGCGCCTTTGTTTCTTCCGGCAGATCGTCTTCCTCATGATGGATAATATTTTCCCAGATACCGCTGAAAGGCGAATTCCTGTTAAGGTATTTGGTTATTTCGCCATCCTGCAACTTCCTTACGGAAGGGATCAGCAGTTTATCTGTTTCGCTGAAAACATCTGTATTGATGAATTTTCCAAGATCAAGTTTAGTGGCTTTTCCGGCATATGCAGTAAACTGATCGTTGGCTTCACCGGTAATGGCTTCGATCAGGAATCCAGGGTAGGCTTCATGATTGAAATTGAACACAATGCCCAGTTTCTGAGCCGCCGGGTCAATTTTTTCGGATTCAGCATCACCTTCCTG
>JBDTVL010000302.1:0-4263 GCA_040007215.1 Flavitalea sp. | reverse complement strand
GATCATCGATGGATCGATAGGCAGGGCCCCGGATTCGGAGGCCATGATCACCCTGTCGTCATGCGTAACGCAATAACGCGAAGGACGAAGTCCATTTCTATCCAGCGTAGCGCCGATCATCTTTCCATCTGTGAACGAAATAGAAGCGGGACCATCCCAGGGTTCCATCATGGAAGCATGGAATTCATAGAAAGCTTTTTTAACAGGATCCATCTGTTCATTGCCATCCCAGGCTTCCGGAACCAGCATCATCATCACCTGCGGTAATGATCTGCCGGTAAGGAACAGCAGTTCAATCATGTTATCCAGACAGGCGCTGTCCGACTGTCCTTCATTAACCACAGGCAATATCATCTCCATCTCTTCCTTGCTGAAAAAAGGAGAAACAAAACTTTTTTCACTTGTTTTTAACCAGTTAAGGTTGCCCTGTAAGGTATTGATCTCGCCATTATGGGCGATGAACCGGAAAGGCTGGGCCAGCCTCCAGGAAGGAAAGGTATTGGTGGCAAACCTGGAATGCACCAGGCCGAATGCCGAAACAATTTTTTTGTTGCTGAGGTCGGTAAAATATTTGCGCACCTGCATACTGGTGAGCTGACCTTTGTAAACAACGGTTTTATACGAAAGAGACGCTATATAAAAGCCTATTGCGTCTTTTTTAATGGTGTTGTTAATAAGATGCGTGGCATGTTTGCGGAGCACAAACAATTTTCTTTCAAATTCATCACGGTCGGTGATATGGTCGGGGCATGCGATGAATACATGCTCCATTTCAGGTTCAACAGACAGCGCGGTAAAGCCGATGCCATCGGTATTGACCGGAACCTTACGGTAAGCCAGCACTTCCAGACCCAGCTTCTCGGCAGTGCGGTTAAAGGTATCGCGGCTTTCCTCGCGCAAACGGATGTCTGTAGGGAAGAAAATAACGCCTACTCCATACCTTCCGAAAGAAGGAAGATGTACACTCATCTTCAGGCACTCATCGAAAAAGAATTCATGAGGCACCTGGATCATGATACCCGCTCCATCGCCGGAATTAGCTTCACATCCGCAGGCTCCGCGATGCTCCATGTTCTCCAGAACGGTTAGGGCATCGCCGATGATCTGGTGCGACTTGCTTCCTTTGATGTTCGCGACAAACCCAATACCGCACGCATCATGTTCGAACGAGGAAGAATACAAACCTTCGTTAGTCATTTCTTATTAAATGTTTAGATATTATTCAATAAACGACCTGATTATTATACAGATCACAAGAAACCAGCAGGCAATCGCTATGAAAATACGATTAAAAAAGCTTTAAACCTGCTAAAAACATATAATTTTTCAACAGGTCAGGAAGAACAAGTAGCGTAGGATATTCCGGGTATTATCTGTCTCGTTAAAACAAAAAACCGGTCGCTGTAATTGGCTTTTAATAAGGTACGGAGAATTATCTTTTATACGAGGTACCCGAAAAGATTGTCATTTTTGTTAAGTTCCGTATACCTAAAGTTAAGACTATTCAGATTCCTGAGCAATTGGTCATAATCGCGCCTGTGTTTCAGCTCAATGCCTACCAGGGCCGGACCCGATTCCTTATTGTGCTTCTGAACATATTCGAAACGGGTAATATCATCATTGGGGCCGAGCACATTATTCACAAATTCTTTTAGCGCGCCAGGACGCTGGGCAAAAGTGATCAGGAAATAGTGTTTCAGCCCTTCAAACTGGAGCGAACGTTCCTTGATCTCCTGCATCCTGTCGATGTCATTGTTGCTTCCGCTGACAATACAAACCACTTTCTTTCCTCTGATCTCATCGGCAAAATCGTCCAGTGCGGCGATAGACAGCGCTCCCGCCGGTTCTACCACTATAGCATCTTCATTATACAGTTTCAGGATGGTGGAACATACTTTCCCTTCCGGAACAAGATGCATGGTATCGATCACATCCTTGCATATGCTGAACGTGATATCTCCTACTCTTTTCACCGCGGCGCCATCCACGAAACGGTCTATATTATCGAGGGTTACGGGGTGACCCGCCTTAAGGGCTTCCAGCATGCTGGGCGCCCCTTCAGGTTCTACGCCGATGATGGTGGTTTTAGGCGAATAGGTTTTGAAATACGTGCCCACTCCTGCCGCCAGTCCGCCTCCTCCAACAGGAAGGAACAGGTAGTCGACATGGCTCACATCTTCCAGTATTTCGAGGCCAACGGTTCCCTGCCCCTCGATGATCCTGGGATCATCAAACGGAGGAATGAAGACCATATTATTTTCTAAGGTGTATTGTTTGGCCGCAACCGAACAGTCGTCGAAAGTATCGCCGATCAGCACTACTTCAATAAAGTCTTCGCCAAACATTTTTGTCTGGGTAACTTTCTGATTAGGGGTGATCGTGGGCATGAATACGACGCCGTGGGCATTGAGCTTTTTACAGCTATAGGCAAATCCCTGCGCATGATTACCGGCGCTGGCGCAAACTACGCCGCGTTGCAGTTGTTCCGGCGGCAGATTGCTCATCATGTTGTAAGCGCCGCGAAGTTTATAAGAACGGACTACCTGGAGGTCTTCCCTTTTCAGAAAGATATCGCAGTGGTATTTCCGGGAAAGACTGTGATTATACGATACCGGGGTGCGGTTGACGACTTTCTTCAGCCGCTCTGCGGCCGCGGTAAAGTCGATCGATAGCCTTGCATTCGTTTCTGCGTCCATGATAGGAGTAGTTTAAACAGGCGGGAAAAGAAAAAGTTCTGTTCCCGCCTGTAATAGAGGTTTAGTTAACAGCCTGAGTAACTTTCTTGTCTTTCAGGTTGTCTGCAGGATTTTGATTTTCCGGGCGAAGGCTTCTAACCGTTCTTCCGGCCTGCCAAAGTTCGCTATCGTGCAGTTCTTTCAGTTCAACTTCCAGTTTTTCGCGGTAGTCGGCTTTGCTGTTGCTTTCGATTGACCGTCCGGCTTCTTTTCCGGCGGCAACGCTTTCATACAGTTCAGTGAATACCGGCAATGTAGCGTCGCGGAATTTCTTCCACCAGTCGAGAGCGCCCCTTTGCGCTGTTGTAGAACAGTTGGCATACATCCAGTCCATTCCATTCTCTGCCACCAGGGGCATCAGTGATTGGGTCAGTTCTTCAACGGTTTCATTGAAAGCTTCTGAAGGGGTATGGCCTTTTTTGCGCAGCACTTCGTACTGTGCAGCGAAGATACCCTGAATAGCGCCCATAAGTGTTCCTCTTTCGCCGGTAAGATCGCTGTATACTTCTTTCTTGAAATTGGTTTCGAACAGGTAACCGCTGCCTACAGCGATACCGAGGGCTACCGCTCTTTCAAAGGCTTTGCCTGTAGCATCCTGGAAAATAGCGTAACTGCTGTTGAGTCCGCGGCCCTGCAGGAACATCCTGCGTAAGGAAGTGCCGGATCCTTTCGGAGCCACTAAAATGACGTCTACATCGGCAGGAGGAATAATGCCTGTCTGCTCGCTATAAGTTATTCCGAAACCATGAGAAAAGTATAAGGCTTTTCCTTTGGTGAGGTGTTTTTTAACGGTGGGCCATAATTGAATCTGGGCGGCATCGCTGAGCAGGTAACAGATTATAGTTCCCTTTTCCAGCGCTTCTTCAATATCGAATAATGATTTACCGGGAACGAATCCATCAGATACGGCCTTATCCCATGATTTGGAATTTTTCCGCTGACCTACAATTACATTGATCCCATTATCTTTCTGGTTAAGCGCCTGTCCCGGACCCTGAACGCCATATCCGATAACAGCCACTACTTCATTTTTCAGTACCTGCTGTGCTTTTGCTAAAGGGAATTCTTCTCGTGTTACGACGTTTTCTTCAACGCCACCGAAATTTAATTTTGCCATTTTGTTTGTTTAATTTTTAAAGGTTTTTATTCTTAAGGTTCACCCAAAGACGCTTAAGTTAAGTAAAGCGAAGGTCATCATTCCATTGCTTACCGGCGCCCTTGCATAAAATTATCCTACATAGTAAACACTTCTTCATTGTTGTTCAGGAATTCATTTTCTATCACCTCTTCCGTTCTCGGCTCGGTTTGTTCAAACTCCTTGAGCTTTTCATGAAAACCACGGCTGGCCTTGGTAATCGCCACCCTGGCGCTTCTCACAAATTCTATCAGTCCATAAGGTTCGAAAAACCTTACCAGGCGTTCTGTTTCTTCGCGGTGACCGGAAGTTTCAAAGATGGTATAATCTTTACGGATCACTACCGCCCTGGCGCCATATTCGCGTAGCAGTCTTTCCACTTTTATTTTTTCG
>JBDTVL010000301.1:0-4267 GCA_040007215.1 Flavitalea sp. | reverse complement strand
GCGAGTAGTTGTTACAGGTAAAGTTACGAGATCTTGCTCCAGGCCGTTTTTCCCTGCAGCGACCGGAGCCAGTTCGCAAGCGGTTTATTGGATTCTCCGATCAGCTCAGGATCGTTTTCGAGTGTCTGCGCTGCCAGTTTCCCCGCTATTTCCACCAACTGCCTATCCTGTACAAGATCTGATAATTTTAAATTCAGAGAACCGCTCTGGCGCGTGCCTTCAATCTCTCCGGGACCTCTTAATTCAAGGTCCTTTTCTGCAATTTTGAAGCCATCATTGGTGGCCACCATCGTCTTTAGACGTTCCCTGGCTTCTTTAGATAAATTGGAGCCCGTTAATAAAATGCAAAAACTCTTTTCAGCGCCTCTTCCCACCCTTCCTCTTAGCTGATGCAGTTGCGACAGCCCGAATTTCTCTGCGCTTTCAATCACCATTACGCTGGCATTAGGAACATCAACCCCTACTTCTATCACCGTTGTCGCCACCATGATCTGAGTATCATTGTCCCTGAAACGTTGCATATTGGTTTCCCTGATCTCGAAAGGCTGTTTGCCATGCACCATGCTGATATAGTATTTAGGTTCAGGGAACCAGGCTTTCAGGTTTTCATATCCCTGGAACAGGTTCTCATAATCCATTTTTTCCGATTCTTCGATCAGCGGAAAAATGATATAAGCCTGCCTGCCCTTGCTTACTTCGGCCCTGATGAAATCCATTACCTGGTGTCGCTTCGTATCATAACGATGTACGGTGGCAATAGGCTTTCGGTTGGGCGGCAGTTCGTTAATTATACTGTAATCCAGGTCACCGTAAGCAGTCATAGCCAGGGTTCGGGGTATGGGTGTGGCGGTCATCACCAGAACATGCGGAGGAATTACCGCCTTCGACCAGAGCTTTGCCCGCTGAGCCACGCCAAAGCGGTGTTGCTCATCGGCAACGGCCAGTCCGAGGTTTTTGAACACCACCGTATCTTCTATGATGGCATGTGTGCCTATCAGGAATTGCACCGAACCATCCTGCAGTTCCTGCAATATCTTTTTTCTTTCTTTTGTTTTTACAGAACCTGTCAGCAGTCTGGTTTCTACCGGCATACCAGCCAGCAGCGCGCTTATATTTTTGTAATGCTGCCGCGAAAGTATTTCTGTTGGCGCCATCAGGCAGCCCTGGAAGCCATTATCGGCGGCGAGTAGCATGCACAGCAGCGCCACGATCGTTTTGCCGCTGCCCACATCGCCCTGGAGCAGCCTGTTCATCTGTTTGCCCCCGCCCGTATCATTCCTGATCTCCCTGATCACTCTTTTCTGCGCCCCGGTAAGTTCAAAGGGAAGAAATTCTTTATAGAAAGTATTGAACAGATCGCCTACCTGTCCAAATACTACGCCCCTGGAATGCCGGTGACGCTGCATTTTTATCAGCCCCATTCTTAACTGGGCAATAAAGAGTTCTTCAAACTTCAATCGCTTCACCGCCTGTTCATGATAGGCGGGTGAGGGCGGGAAATGAATATGAG
Source organism: Flavitalea sp. (assembly GCA_040007215.1). Taxonomy (GTDB): domain Bacteria; phylum Bacteroidota; class Bacteroidia; order Chitinophagales; family Chitinophagaceae; genus Flavitalea. The sequence continues at coordinate 2,757 of JBDTVL010000301.1, read as the reverse complement.
CATACGATTGAAACCTCGGAACCAGGTTCAGTTGACTGAGCAGGGGATCGGGGAGATTCTCAGGAATATCTCTTTCATGAAGCAGCGAGAACAGCGTATGGGTAAGCTTCGCGATCTGTCTTCCTCCCAATCCCCGGGCTTTAAGTTTTTCGGTGCTGGGATAAATAGGCTCCAGGAAATTTTTCTGCTCCGGCTTTTGCGGCGACAGCGTTTCTATTTCGGGGTGCGACAACTGCGGCTGACCCTGGAAATAACTGAGTTTCCCAAAAACAAGGTAAGGCTGACCGGTGACCAGGATTTTCTGTATCCAGGTAATGCCCTGGAACCAGACCATATCGATGGTTCCCGTTGCATCGCGCAGGGAGGCCGATAATCTTTTCGTTCTTTTATCGCCGATCAGTTCCAGGCTGGTGAGGATGCCGGCCACCTGCACAAAATCGGTTTGTGGCGTGAGGTCCCTGATCGGCGTTATAACGGTTTTGTCGATATGCCGGTAAGGAAAATGTTCCGCCAGGTCCCGGAACGTAAAAATGTTCAGTTCTTTTTTCAGGAGATCTGCCCGTTGCGGGCCCACGCCTTTCAGGTATTCGATAGGATTGGATAATATGTTGGCCGTTCCGCTACCCATTCCCATCATTTTTTTTGCACATATATTTCCACCCATGCATGAGCGGAAGGATTCCTGGGCACAGGGAAGGTATCGATGCGGTTATAGTTATCGAGCAGCGCCTGCCTTACCCGGAAGGGGTAGAAATTATTGGAATAAGGAACGTATTCGAAGATCACCAGGTCGTAATGATGATTCTTCACGCGGTCAATGAACATATTGGTTTCTTTTTCGAACATGCCTACGCCTTTATGAAACCAGAGCGGGTATCCGCTTCCTGTTTCCAGGCTGAAGGGAATTTCTGCCGCCAGGGGCGTCAGTTCCGACATGTTCAGCACTTTAAGGTCTTTATGTTTCTTCACCAGGTCAAGGTTCATCAGTCGTTCAATACCATCTACGGTTGGGCCAGGTAACAATACTTTATGGAACGACTTCAACGCTGGAACCCGCCACTGATTCAGCGGAATATTGGTAGTGTCGAGCTCGATCATGTAGGTATTACGGTTCACCACATCAGCGTAGGTATAGCCTTCATACTTATTGGTTGTAAAAGTTTCCGCTTTAACGGGCATTACAAAACGTTCTATGTATTTCCAGTAAGCCTGGCTCCACCATAACAATATGCATACGGTGAACAGGAAAGCGCTTTTCCAGGTATTCAGGTTGATGGGTAATAAGGAAGTAAGTGAAGTAAGGATGAACGCTACTGCGAAGGCATGAAAGAAGATGTTATTATCTACCGGCAGGTAACTCGTTACCTGGAATACGGCGGCTTCGGCCAGAATACCCAGCGTGAGCAGGGTGAAGATCATCTGTTTTTTATTTTGCAGGAAAGCGCCGAGGTTTCGAATGGTGGCCATGAGGATAATGATGATCAGGGCCAGGTAAAATTTGATCCACTGCGACGACAGCAGAAATTCTTTCAATATATCGGCAATGGATATACGTGAGCTGTGCGGGGGCTGGCCATGATTGAACCAGTAGCCAAATCCATAACCGGTCAGCGGCAATATCATCGCAAATCCGGTCAGCGCGGTAGCGCCTGTAAAAACAACCAGGGGAAGCCATCTTTTCTCAATGATGGCGTCATAAATCAGCAGCGAAAGGCATAATAAAAAGGCCAGTCCTCCGCCATCCTGTTTGGTAAAAAAGGAAAAGAACACAAAAGCGCCGGCAAGAAATAATAACGGGTACTGCCATTTTCCCGGTTTGGAGGTCAGGAAATGCACCAGGAAAGCCAGGCCGATCAGTTCATATACAATAACGGTATGGTTGTACCAGGGCCAGTAATTCGGCAGGGAATAAGAGAGACAGAAAACCAGTATGCTCACAAACCTGATCACTACCGGAACCTCCAGGTTTTTCAGTATTGAACGGAAGGCGAACCCTGCTAACAGGTTGATAAACAACTGCGCTTTGATCAGTGTGATCATCTGCGCCCCGAAAATTTTAAAGAAAAAAGCGGGGATCACCCAGTACATATACCCTACAGGCATACCAAAATCCCGGAAAGGCACCTGTCCGTTGGCGATACGATAAGCTCCCTCCCAGGAGAGATAACTGTTCAACCGGTAGGGCAGATTGGGGAAAAGCGGTATAAAGGCTATGATAACAATCAGTAAAATCTCGGCAACGGGTAAAATACGTTTCATAAAAGAGTGATCTTCAGGTAATGCAAAGGGAATTTGCGGTCAAATTAATGATTGCAAATCAAACAGGCAATAATATTGCATCAAAACCTTTTGTGGAGTATCTTGCGGAGCCGCTACACATGAAGCACTATATAACACTTTTAAGGCCAAAACATTGGGCCAAGAACCTTTTTCTGTTTGTTCCTTCATTTTTTGCAGGAAAATTCTTCGATATAGCCAGTTTACAACTGCTCATCGGCGGTTTTTTAGCATTTAGTTGTCTGGCCAGCAGTATCTATATTATTAATGATTACCGGGATATCGAGGACGATCGCAAACATCCCGAAAAGTATAAAAGGCCTCTGGCTTCCGGCGCCGTTAAAAAATCGTATGCTATTGTGATCAGCATCCTGCTGACCATTACGGGTATAGCCCTTGCCTATTTTTCCGATACTACCGGCAAGTTCCTTTTCATTACGTTAATTTATTATGCGCTGAATATTTCCTATTCATTCGGAC
>JBDTVL010000300.1:0-4289 GCA_040007215.1 Flavitalea sp. | reverse complement strand
CGTGGGTTACCAGCCTACGCTGGCCACAGAAATGGGCGTGATGCAGGAAAGGATCACCTCTACAAAAAATGGTTCCATTACCTCCGTTCAGGCGGTGTATGTGCCTGCGGATGATCTTACCGATCCGGCCCCGGCAACTACTTTTGCCCATCTTGACGCCACCACCGTATTAAGCCGTAAAATTGCCGATCTGGGTATCTATCCTGCTGTGGATCCGCTCGATTCCACTTCCAGGATCCTTACCCCGCTGATCGTTGGCGACGCTCATTATAATTGCGCCAACAACGTAAAACTTATTCTTCAGCGCTATAAGGAATTACAGGATATCATCGCTATCCTGGGTCTTGATGAATTAAGCGACGAAGATAAGCTGACTGTATCCAGGGCGCGTAAAGTACAGCGTTTCCTTTCCCAGCCTTTCCATGTGGCCGAACAGTTTACCGGTCTTAAAGGCGTATTGGTCCCTATTGAAGAAACCATCAGGGGTTTTAATATGATCATGGATGGAGAAGTGGATGAATATCCTGAAGCCGGCTTCAATCTGGTAGGAACCATCGACGATGCCATGGAAAAAGGAAAGAAATTACTGGCTCAGGCGCAGGGATAATGCGGCTTAAATGTATATTTACTTATGAATCTTGAAATTTTAACTCCCGAAAAAAAGTTGTTCAGCGGGGACGTGCATGGCATTCAGTTGCCTGGCGTAACAGGTTTATTTGAAGTGCTGGAGAAACATGCTCCGCTTGTCAGCGCGCTTAAATCCGGACGACTTAAAATATTAAAAGATAAAAATAATCATGTCAGCTTCTTTGATATTCAAAGCGGGTTTGTAGAAGTGATTAATAATAATGTAACCGTATTGGTAGAAGGCGCCATACCCGTTGAAGCTTAATAGTAAGCCGTCCTGCCCTTATGGTCCATCATCCACGTAAAGATCTGTTAGTTTAGCCCCGGCACGAGCCGGGGTTTTTTTATTTCGCGCACATACGTATACGTTAAGGAGGCGCAAAGGGTTCATCAGGCTACTGCGTATTTACTCCTTATGCAGCTCTGCATGTAATGATTTAATTCAGTTGAGGATCGGTAGGAAAATTGATCATCAGTTCATAATCGCCGCCAAGATCCTTAAGCGCATCCTTCCATATTTCTTCCGCTTTGAGGTGAAAAACAATCTTTCGGGTAGCCTCCAGCGTTAGCCAGGATTTCTGGATCAGCTCATCATTAAGCTGTCCATGCGACCATCCGGAATAACCGATATAAAAACGGATCCTGGAAAGCTCAATAGCGCCTTTTTTTAACAATTCTATAGCCAGTTCAAAATCGCCTCCCCAGTAGATACCATTAAGCACTTCATAGCTCCCTTCGATCAGATCGGGATACTGGTGCAGAAAATGAATGGTATCCATTTGTACCGGACCGCCAAAGAAAACCGGTATTTTCATATCGCCCACATCATTCATGAGCTCATCAAGATTATGGTCATATAGCCTGTTCAGCACAAACCCGAAACTGCCTTCTTCCTGGTGTTCGCAGATAAACACCACCGTTCTTCTGAAATTGGGATCTTTCAGGAATGGTTCCGCTATCAGTAAAATGCCGGGCGCAGGTTGAATCATATTTCTAAATTACTGATTTTAGTTAAATGGCAAAAAAGGACAGGCAGTCATTTTTGACATAATTCTTAGTTAAATCGAAACCCATTATATTCGCCCGGTAATGCTTTAACCTGCATTTAGTAAATTTGTAACGTGAAGAAAATTTTCCCCATCATCTTTATACTTATCAGTTTTTCGCTGGTGGGTATCATTTATGTTCAGTTCAACTGGCTCGATACTATGCTGGTGAATAAGCAGGACGAGCTCAGGTGGAAAGTGATCCGTTCTATTGATGAAGTGGGAAGAGAATTAATGGAGGAAAAAAATGTGCTGCCCTCCCTGAAAAATTACCGCATGAAGCCCGGATTCAATTTCCCGGCCGACCAGTTTCAGCGCGAACTCATGAAGCCCGCCACCGTTGCGCAAAAATTCACTTCTTTCGAGATAGATGAAAAGCTAAAAAAATCTTTAAATGCCCAGGGCCTAAAAAAAATCCCCTTTGAATTTGCCGTGATCGCCGATATAGGTTCCTTATCTTCCGAATACCAGGTAAAATCTGATGGGTTCATTGCACAAGCCGAAGATTCTATAAACAACCTGAAATTAATATATCCCCTGCAACCCCCAAGTGGCAGCGACCTCGAAAACCTGCTCCCCGCGCAGGAAATGATCGTTATCGTTCCCAATATAAAATCAATTGTTTTTAAAGAAATGAGATGGATGATCGTGGGCGCTATATTTTTTACGCTGATGATCGTAAGCACTTTTTATGTAACCGTAAACGCCCTGCTGCGCCAGAAAAAACTTAGCGAGATAAAGAATGATTTCATCAACAACATGACGCATGAATTCAAAACTCCGCTGGCCACTATTTCGCTGGCAGTAGATGCGCTCAGGAATAATAAAGTGATTGAAGACCGGGCTAAAATGGATTATTTCAGCGGTATCATCAAAGAGGAAAATAAACGGATGAACAAACAGGTGGAAACCATACTGCAGGCTGCGCTGATGGACCGACAGGAGATCCAGCTTAATAAAAGACCATTGCATGTTCATGAACTCATTGGACAGGTAATGGATAATTATACCCTGCAGTTGCAGGATAAGCAGGGAAGAATAAATCTGCAGTTGCAGGCTAAAAATGATCTTATCGATGCCGATGAAGTGCATTTCCGTAACCTTATTTCGAACCTGATCGATAATGCCGTTAAATATTCGCGCGATAACCTGGTGCTTAAAATATCCAGCGCTAATGCTAACGGGAATGTTATTTTGAAATTCGAGGATAATGGTATCGGTATGACGAAAGAAACGGTGAGAAGGATATTTGAAAAATTCTACCGCGCGCATACCGGCAACCTTCATAATGTAAAAGGTTTTGGTCTGGGGCTCAGTTACGTAAAAACCGTTATCGACGCGCACGACGGCCATATCAAAGTGGAAAGCGCCGTGGGTAAAGGTTCCTGCTTCACGCTCGATGTTCCATTCATGAAAGAAAAAGTTATGGCCTGAACAACAGGCATCCATCTCCATAACTCAGGAACCGAAATTCATGATCTAACGCATATCTATAAACGTTTTTCCATTCTTCTCCGATCAATGCGGCTACCAGTAACAGTAAGGTAGATTTAGGCTGATGAAAATTCGTGATCAGCGCATGCGGTATCCGAACATGGTATCCGGGCATGGCCAGCAGGCTGGTTTTTGCCGACAGCGTATCCAGTTTATTTTTATCCATCCATTTCAATACCGTTTCCAGCGCGGCTTCGGTAGTCAGCGAAGGATAATTCCCATACGCTATCCATTGTTCAATAGCTGGCGCTGTGTCGTGAACGGCTGAAGGGTTAGCCGCTAATTTTACGCCTATCCAGTAAAGACTTTCCAGCGTGCGGAAAGAAGTGGTGCCTACTGCTGTAATATGCTTATGCAAATGCGTATAAATGTTTTCTATCGTTTTCCTCGGTGCCGAGATCCATTCCGCATGCATTTCATGATCACTCACCAGCGCTGTTTTCACCGGCTTAAAAGTTCCAGCTCCTACATGAAGGGTAACATAATCGCGCTGAATATTTTTTTCTTCCAGTTGTTGTTCAAGGGCAGGCGTGAAGTGAAGTCCGGCTGTGGGCGCAGCTACTGATCCGGGGTCATGGGCATAAATGGTCTGGTATCTTTCAGCGTCGTCGCTTTCCGCTTTTCTTTTAATATAGGGAGGCAGGGGGATCAGCCCTGCTTCATGGAGCAGGGCGGCAAAAGTAAGTTCGGCCGGCGACCAAGAAAAATTAACCAGGAAATGATCCTTTAGTTTTTCCGATAGTTCGGCGTGCAGGATGATGGGCCCCGATAACCTGTTGATTTTTTTTTCCAGTATAAGACCCGGCGTCCAGCTTGCGGCATTTCCCACCAGGCATTTCCAGGTTACCTGGCCCTGTTCCACCATCGCTTTGCTTATGTCGGGGTAGGCCGGGCCGTGTTCAAGACAAAAAATTTCGATCCGGGCGCCAGTAGGTTTCTGAAACAATAACCTCGCTTCTACCACTCGCGTATCGTTAAAGATCATCAATGAATGGGAAGGAATAAGCGCCGCTAAATGGGTGAAGGCAGAGGCCGAGATTACGCCATCGCGGTACACCAGCAGTTTGGACGCATCCCTTTCGGCCAGCGGGTAAGCAGCTATCCTGTCGGGAGGTAGGGAAT
>JBDTVL010000299.1:0-4290 GCA_040007215.1 Flavitalea sp. | reverse complement strand
ATGTATACGATCAATAACGCTTATGCTTCTTTTGACGAAAAGATAAAAGGTTCTGTTGAAATAGGAAAACTTGCCGACCTGGTAGTGATATCAGAAAATTTCCTGTCCTGCCCGGAAGATGATATCCGAAACATCAAACCTGTTATGACCATGGTTAATGGTAAGATCGTTTTTGAAAGAAAATGATCTTCCGTAGCCTCAGAGGTTTACTTCACCTACTATAAATACGCTGCCGCAGACCAATATCAGGTCTTTGGGTGAAGCCATATGGAGAGCGGCCTGAATGGCCATATTTACTTCGGCATATTTTTCGCCGCGCAACCCCGATTGTTCCGCCAGTTTTTTAAGCTGATCTTCCGGCAGGGCGCGGGGTATCTGGGCTCGGGTAAAATAATAAGCGGCTTCTTTAGGAAGAAGTTGTAAAATTGTTTCCACTTCCTTGTCTTTAACCATGCCAATCACGATATGCAGTTTATGGTACTCGGATAATTCCAGTTGGGCTATTACCTGTCGAATACCCTCCTCATTATGCGCCACATCGAGAATGATATCAGGGTGATGACGAATAATTTCCCATCGTCCATGGAAGCCAGTCAGTTTTTTTACCCGGCTTAATGCTGCGTAAACGTTTTCTGATAGCAAATGCCATCCCTGGTTTCTCAACTGGCTTACCGCTTCCAATACTGTCACCAGATTTTTCAGTTGGTAATAACCAGGAAGGTCGAGTTTATAATTAATTCTTTCTCCGCTGTCTACATGACGACTAATTACCGCTTCCAGGTATCCTTCCGAATGCTTCCAGTCGGCCGCAAACCGGAGTTTATCTGCAAATACGAGCGGCGCATTTTTTTGCCTTGCTGTTTCTTTAAAAACTTCGTCAGTAACAAAAGAGGATTCGCCAATGATAGCGGGAACTCCTTTTTTAATGATGCCTGCTTTTTCTCCGGCTATCAGTTCCAGTGTATTACCCAGCAGGTTCATATGGTCCATCCCTATATTGGTTATAATGGAAAGTTCAGGAATGATCACATTGGTGCTGTCGAGCCTGCCTCCAAGCCCTGTTTCTATAACAGCAATGTCTATACGCTCGCTGGCGAAATAATCGAATGCCATGCCTACGGTGATCTCAAAAAACGACGGATTGATATCTTCGATCAGCGGTTTTACTTTTTCGGTAAAAGAGGTTACAAACTTTTCATCGATCATTCTTCCATCGATCCTTATTCTTTCGCGAAAATCTTTTAGATGCGGGGAAGTATACAATCCTGTTTTATATCCGCATATCTGTAGAATGGAGGCCAGCATATGACTAACGGAGCCTTTTCCATTGGTGCCTGCAATATGTATTGTTTTAAACTTCGTTTGCGGGTTGCCGATATACCCGCATATTTCATGGGTATTGTGCAGGTCAGCCTTGATCGCAGCGGCGCCAATTCTGCTGAACATCGGTAAACGGGTGAACAGGTAATCGAGCGTTTCCTGATAGGTCATAATATGCATTCTCTTTTACCCGGCTTATGGGAATCAGTTCTTGAGCTTAAAGTTGAACTGCAGCGTACCTGACGATTCATCGTCGCCGGTATTGAATTTTACCTGTTTGGCTTTCCTGATGGCGATCGCTATAAGGCTGGGATCTGAAGTAGTGGAACCACGTGGCTGGTATTCTACGGAAATCACGCTTCCGCCTGGATCTACTTTTATATCAACGGCAACTTTTGCATTTTCATTGAAATCATCTTCAAAAGACGGGCGACGTATTATATTCCTTCCCGATAGTCCCCGGAGTTTATTCACTCCAGAATTTCCGGTTCCTCCTGGTCCGCTGTAATTATCGGCATCGGGATTTCCTGCTGGTCGTCCCTGGTCGCCGGTTCCGCCTGCAATGCCCTGGTTGCCGCCTTTTTTATAATTGTCCGCTTCATTACCGCCGGTTCCTGTTCCATTAACTCCTTTAAATACCGCTTTGGGTTTTGGTGGAACGGGAGCAGGGGCTTCAACGGGTTCAGGATTTTTAACAGGCTTTGATTTCACTGGTTCCTTTTCGGGAATCTTAATGGCTTTTGGCGTGGTTACCGGAGGTTTAGTTAATTCAGGAGCATCTTTATCTTTATCGTCGGTTTCGAAATCTTTAGCTGCTTCTGGTGGGGCAGGGGTTGGTTTAGGCGCTACATAAGCCTGTTTATCTTCAGGTGCGGCTTTGCCAGGAAGAAAAGGCTGATCATTGCCCATGCCCTGATCGCTGTTGCCAAGGTTAACTTCTATTCCTTCCTCATCGGGAGGAGGGGGAATAGCGGGCAAGGTCCATTTTACAAATAGAAAAATACAGAGCAGCATCGCGCATATCAGCGCGGTGTAACCTGATGCTTTAATATTTTTCTGCGTTTCAAAACTATCTGCCATATCTTAAAAATAAGGTAGTTAAAGTTAACACTGTTTCATGATAAGGATGCAAACTATATGCTAAATGCATAAACGGAATAGCGCCGCAGGGTTATTGTTACAAGTTGGCGAAATCCATTTCAAAATTGCCCCTTATCCTTTCCATCGGAGGATTGAAATAACCGAATTTAAGATCGGGGAATTCTTCCCTGATCAGTTCCATCAGTTGTTTTATTCCCAGCATTTCGCCGGTTTCATGAACGCCGATCTTTGCAAGGTACCAGTCGGGATCGATATTGAAATTTCTCCATTGGATCATACACAGATCGGTATCGATGATCAGTTTTCTTAAAGCTTCATATTCTTCCACGCTGTCTGTCATACCTGGAAAAACAAAATAATTAATACTTGTCCAGCCGCCATAACTTCTTACCACTTTCAGGCTTTCCACAATATCTTCGAACACATAATTATTAGGACGATAATAGGGTTCGTAAATATGTTTACGCGCAGAATTCGTGCTTACGCGTATAGAGTCCAGACCTGCATCGCACAGCGCTTTTACTGAAGCGGGCTTTGATCCGTTTGTATTAATATTTATACTTCCCCGCGGGGTATGTTTTCTCATTTCGATGATCGAATCGCGTATGGTTTCCCACATCAGCAGCGGTTCTCCTTCGCAACCCTGGCCAAAGCTGACAATAGGGAAAGGAGCGGTTTGCAGATGAGGAACGGTGAATTCCACGATCTCTTCCGGGGTAGGTCTGAAATCAAGCCTGTCCTGCGTAGAAACAATATTTTCTTCAATGGGCTGGAAAGAGATACAGCCTATACAATTCGCATTGCAGGCCGGTGAACTGGGTACAGGGCATTCCCATCGTCCCATAAAAAAATTTCTTGCTGCAGGGCAGTGATAAGTGAGGCAACATTTTTCAGACAGGTGTTTTATCAGTCGGTTATTGGGGAAAGCTTTTACGATAGCATTCACGCCTTCGCCGATTGTTTTTTCGTCGTAGCCTGAGGCTTCCTGGCGGATATCCTGTTCAATACGTACTGCCGGCACATAAAATTTTTCATCGCTCCAGCCGGCCGCAGTATAACAGAACAGCGGAAGGGTAGGCGCATCGGCTTCTGTTTCATAGGAAGCCAAATATAGACCAGTATGCGCGGGCGGAATAAAAGCTGCAACGGCCCATCCTTTTTCACAAAGCCTCATTTCGCCGGTTACCACATCAATACCGATTCCTTTCCTGTTAGGGAGCTCGTACAAGCTTCCGCCCTTTGGCAGTTCTATCCAGTCTTCCTCAGGAACAGGAACCGCATCCCATCCGCTTCGTCCTGAAGCATAGAGAGAAGTATCTTCAAAGATATTTCCCTTTCCATCGGAATACATGATAAAAGGAGATCGCTGTAATGGAGGCATGTGTATCATGTTACAAAGGGCAAAATTCGTGCATTGACATCGTTATTAAAAATCAATATTGAACGGGCCGCCGACGGTAATTTTGAGTTAATTAATTGATCTGCCGTTGTACGGCTTTAAAAAGTTTTTAGAAACAAACAGGAGGATTATTTATCCTTAAGGTATTGCCGACACCATTGGTTGAATTCTTCTTCGCTGGCTTCATTTTCGCCCGATTCTATTTCTTTCTGGATAAGCCTGTTGTTTGTAAAGTCGATAGTCAGCAATCCATCTTTAAGGATCACATTATCGATTTCAGACCAGCTATATTTTTTCCTGAGCAGGCCAAAGAACACCACTTTATCGGGGGAAAAGCCTATTTCGGGCGAATGTTTAGCCTGGTATTCCAGGATGGCCATCAGCGCAAATACGGCTACCAGCCATTGAAAATAGGGCATCCTGGTCCATACAAGACCAGCTATCAGCAATGCTTTGCTGAAATATATCTC
>JBDTVL010000298.1:0-4316 GCA_040007215.1 Flavitalea sp. | reverse complement strand
GAAACTTCTGCCGGTCGCCAAAAATCGCTGAAATACCCACGCAATAGTAAAGCTCGGAATGAAATCCAGGCCGGGAAGAATTTCTTCCACGAAATTGAATAGACCTCCGAAAGCTCCTTTCCATCCACCGAAGGTTTTGTAGAAGATAAATGCGGAGATGGGCGCCCAGATAATATCGCCGAATTCTCCAACAAAAGGAAGGGCATAAGTAGCATAGCCTGTCAGGTCCATCAGCACGCAAAAGATCAGTGAAGCCGGTTTCTTTTGATTGTTCATAATCGTTTCGTTATTGTGGTATTAAGACGAGGACCTGCCGGAAACCGTTGTAAGCGGTTTATTAATGATCACGGATCAGGCTGGCGATACCCTGCTTTTCAGCGCATTCTCAATTTCTTCTATACGGAAAGGTTTGGAAACATAATCGTCCATCCCTGCTGCTATACATCTTTCCTTATCTCCGGTCATAGCGTCGGCGGTAAGGGCGATGATCGGAAGGCTGCGCCAGGGTTCGTCGAGTTTGCGGATCAGCCGGGTAGTGGCATAACCATCCATTTCCGGCATATTAACATCCATGAAAATCAGTACGGGGTCGTGCTGCGGTAATATTTCCAGCGCTCTTTTACCATTTTCTGCTTTGATCACTTCGAAGCCCATCTTCCTCAAAACTTCCGATATCAGCATCATATTGATGGGATCATCTTCCACCACCATTACGCTGGCTTCGTTGGTAAGCTTCCTGATCACAGGCACAGGCGCCACTGGTTTTTCTTCTACTGTAGAGGCAACGAACATGGAGCACATCAGTGCATACAGTTCATACATCTTTACAGGTTTGGTCAGCATTTTATAAATGCCGATCTCATCCGCTTCGCGCTGGTAAATATTTTTCTCCAGCGAAGAGAGCATGAGAATATGGGGTCCATTATTAGCGGGTATTCTTTTCTTTATTTCTTTAGACAGCGTAAGTCCGTCCATTTCCGGCATATGATGATCGGTGATGATCAGGTCAAGCGGTTCGCCGGTGGCCTTGATGCGTTCGATCTTCATAAACGCTTCTTTGGCGCCGGAGGCCACTTCGCAATCAATTTTGAAATAGCTGAAGATCTCCTGCATAAGCCAGCGGTTGGTGGCATTATCGTCGATGATCAGCGCTTTTCGTAAAGGTAATTTAAACTCGGAAGAGATCTGTGGTTTTTGATTAATCACTTCAAGAGGAACATGTAAAGTGAAAGCGCTTCCCTTACCAAATTCGCTGGTAACGGTGAGGTTTCCATTCATCAGTTCTGCAAGGCTCTTGGAAATGGTAAGACCAAGACCTGTACCGCCAAATTTCCTCGTAGTGGATTGATCGGCCTGGGTAAAGCTTTCGAAGATCTTGCTCATCTTTTCCTTGCTGATGCCTATGCCAGTGTCTCTAACAGAAATTTCTAAATCAATAAATTTTTTATCGTCCTTATCATACAGCTCACCTGCTGGTGTAACCGAAACCAGTATTTCGCCTTCCTGGGTGAACTTGATGGCATTGCCCAAAAGATTTACCAATACCTGGCGTATTCTTACGGGGTCGCCATTGAACTGCGATGGCAGTGAAGGATCCATATGGCAGATCATTTCCAGGTTTTTCTCAAAGGCTTTAACGGTGAGTATATCCACCGTTTCTTCAACCAGTTCATCAATGCGCATCGGCGTATTATCGATAAACAGTTTACCCGCTTCGATCTTTGAAAAGTCAAGAATATCATTAATGATCTCGAGTAGTCCGTATGCAGATTTTTTAACGTTGCTGAGGTAATCGCGCTGCGATTTCTGAAGTTCTGTTGTTAATACCAGGTCGGTAAACCCGATGATACCGTTCATTGGCGTTCTAAGCTCATGGCTCATATTAGCCATGAATTCACTCTTGGTGGTACTTGCTTTTTCTGCGATATCTTTTGCCAGTACCAGCTCTTCTTCCATCTGTTTTCTTTCAATGGCCGCGGCAAGCGTAGAAGAGAACGATTGGAGGATAGAAAATTCTGTTATGGTCCATTCCCTTTCCACTTTGCAATCGCTGAAGCCTACATAACCCCAGAATTGATTAAGGGTGAAAATTGGAATGACCGCTATTGATTTTACGCCTATTCTGTCGAAATGCCCTTTCTGGTGCGCTTCTCTGATGTCTTTAATATTAGCGCAGTAAATATCTTCTTTCATCAGCGTTCTGACCATTTCCGTATCGTCGGATAACGGCAGATTCTGCAGATCTGGATTGTTAGTGATCAGATCGCCGGTGTAAGAGTCCCAGTGAACAAGCTGGTTGGTACGGCTCTGATTTAGGTTATGGTCATAATGATTCTTATACACATTAACCACATCCACCTGCATTTTAATACCGAGTAATTGAATGGCTTCGCCTATGGCGTCTTCAAGATTGTTATTAATGATGAGCTGGTGAGTTGCTTCTGCCACGGCCTGCAGGAGCTGATCTTTTTTGCGAAGATTTTCTTCTGTTTTTTTCAGTTCGGTAATATTGTGTCCGAAACCAAGCACCCCCCAGACATATCCTTCTGCATCGATAAGCGGCACTTTTACCGTACTCATCACCTGGGGTTTCCCATCAAGTATTGATGGTTCTTCCATGATGAATTTCGATTTGCCGGTGTTGATCACTTCACGATCATCGGCCCAGAAACCACGGATACCTTTCAGCGGATCCCCTTTTACCAGGTCTTCAGGAAATCCCATTTCTATATCATTCTTACCTACAAAATCCTGTGTGTTCAGGTGCAGACTATCCGCATAAGCCTGATTAACTAACAGAAACCTATGACCGAGATCTTTCATATAGATCAGGTCGGGAGTGGAATTGATAACGGTTCGCAACAGTTGTTCCGACTGTTTCATTTCTATCAGCAGTTGCTCTCTTTCAGATTCTACTTTCTTTCTTTCATTAATATTTCTGGAGGTGCAGATCACTTTGATCACTATATCCTTTTCAACCACAGGTTTAAGAATGCTTTCCAGCCATACGAACTCTTCGTCGTTATTCTGGATCCTGTAGGTTATTGTTAGAGATTCGCGGTCGCCCAGAGCTGTTTTTCCATCGCGGGTCACGAATTTTTGTTTATCGTCGGGATGAATGAAATCAAGAATATTCTTTCCTGCGATCTCTTCATTTTTATAGCCCAGAACTTTTTGCATAGAGGGTGAGGAATATAGAATAGTTCCGTCGGGGAGATGTTCGGTAATAATATCTTCCGAATGTTCGGCCAGCAGCCTGAATTTTTGTTCGCTATTAAATAGCGCCTGCTCAGTTTCTTTTTTAGATTGCTCGGCAAATATTTTATCGGTAACGTTAAGTCCTATTGCCTGAATTTCCGAAACGTCGCCGGCATCACTCTGGATGCTGATGAATTCCCATTCGGTCCAGAGAAAATCGTTAGAGTTATTAACAGGTTTCCTGATCAGTAGTTTATAAATGCTGCCTGGATTTTCCCAGCATTCTTCGGCAATATGCCGGCAGCGAAGCGCATCTTTTGGATATATGCTGTTGTAGAATGCAATAGTTTTAAGTTCTGTTTCTGAATAGCCAAAGGTGTTCAGGAACTCAGGATTGGCATAGGTGAAATTGCCTTCGCGATCTATCCTGATCACGAAATTGGTTTGCGAACCGAGAATGGAAGAGAGATATTTTTGTTCCTGCAGTAATTTATTTTTGGCTTGCTGCAGTTCTTTGTAATTTTTCTGGTTGGTTTTGAACAGCGGTTCAAGAACCAGTAAACCAAGGAAAATAAGCGCGATAATCAGCGATACAAGTTTGCTGGTATTAATGGCCGAGGTTTGTTTGGCCTTTTCCACCATGATGGTGGAGAATACCTGGCTAACCTGTTCCATCAGCGGCGTCAGTTTCTGTTCGCTGTAAATAAGTTCCCTCATGTACATACTGCCATTCAGCGCCAATAGTAAAGAATCGGCAGTGACCACTTCATTCCCTATGGCCAGTATGGTTTTTATATGCGTTTGCCCATTTGAAAGGAGCTTGGTTATTTCAAATGCTTCAGGGGGCGAAGGAATTCCAGGATGTGCGATCTCTTTCCAGAGATAGTTATTGTGTTCGGTAAATTCTTTGAGATTACCTTCCAGTCCTGTTCTTATAGTTTCCTGGCTGATGCCCTTCTGTAATAATGGAAGGTTAATTATCAGGATGGCATCCTTAACAATGGCCTGGCTAAGCATTCTCTGGCGAGCAGTAACATAAACAACTCCAGCCAGCTTTTCATTTTCTTCCGACTTTGAACGGATCATGTAGTATCCAAAAAAATTGAATAGAATGATAA
>JBDTVL010000297.1:0-4321 GCA_040007215.1 Flavitalea sp. | reverse complement strand
CAGAGCATCGATCAGTACGAAGTGTTGCAAGGATTGACCCCCGGCGATAAAGTAATCATTTCCAGCTATGAAAATTACGGAAATATGCAGGAGCTGATCCTGAAAAAATAAATAGTAACGCTACTCAATCATCTATAATAAATCAACGACAATGATAAAAATTACAGGGCTCGAGAAGATCTATCGCACTGAAGAGGTGGAAACGGTAGCGCTCAATAAGCTGTCCTTCGAAGTGAAACCCGGAGAATTTGTAGCGGTCATGGGACCCTCAGGCTGTGGAAAATCCACCCTGCTGAATATTCTCGGATTGCTGGATGATCCTGATGCAGGAAGTTTTCTTTTCAACGGTATCGAAGTTGCTGGCTTCAATGAACGAAAAAGAGCGGACCTGAGAAAACGTAATATCGGTTTTGTATTTCAGAGTTTTAACCTGATAGATGAACTCACTGTATTTGAAAATGTGGAACTACCACTGATCTACCTGGGTATGAAAAGCGCCGATCGCAAGCAAAGGGTAGAAACCATTCTTGACAAGGTGCAGATCATGCATCGCCGGAACCACTACCCACAGCAGCTTTCTGGGGGTCAGCAGCAGCGTGTGGCCGTTGCCCGCGCCGTGGTGAATAATCCCAAACTGATACTGGCGGATGAGCCTACCGGTAATCTCGATTCAAGCAATGGTAATGAAGTCATGCAGATGCTTACCGACCTCAATGAACAGGGCGCAACCATAATTATGGTTACCCATTCGGAACACGACGCCAGGTACAGTCACCGGATCATCAGGATGCTCGATGGTCAGACAGTTACCGAGAATATACTGGTATAATCAACAAATTTTTGCGAAATAACGTTGCCGGTTAAACGAAATATTAAGAAGGATTACAGATGATAGCATTAAAAAGTATTTCCAAATGGTTGTCGATAGGAGGGGCGAGGACTTTCCTGCTGAAGGATATTAACCTTACTATTGAAGAAGGAGAATTTGTTTCTATCATGGGACCTTCGGGGTCCGGAAAATCTACCTTGCTTAATGTTATTGGAATGCTTGACGAACCCAGCGAGGGGCAATACAGTTTCCTGGGGCAGGAGGTGTTGAAGATGAGAGAAAAAGCAAGATCGGCTTTGTACAAACAATATATTGGATTTGTATTCCAGGCTTATCATCTTATTGATGAACTTACGGTATATGAGAATATTGAAACTCCTCTGATCTACCAGGATATAAAATCTTCGGAGAGAAAAGCTATGGTAGCCGATATGCTCGACAGGTTCAGTATCGTAGGAAAGAAAGACCTTTTTCCAACGCAGCTTTCCGGAGGTCAGCAGCAACTGGTAGGTATTGCCAGGGCGCTGATCGGCAAGCCCAAATTACTGCTGGCCGATGAACCAACAGGCAACCTGAACTCCAAACAGGGGGAAGAGATCATGGATATTTTTAAACAGCTCAATAATGAAGGAGTAACCATTATACAGGTAACGCATTCTGAAAAGAATGCCGGTTATGGTAACCGAATCCTCAACTTATTAGATGGCAGGATCGAGTTGTAAGTTCTGCAAGCATACTTATTATGAAACAATTACTGATCCTTACTTTACTCATTGGCGTTTCGCTTTATGGCGTGGCGCAGAATAGAACGCTTTCCTTAAAGCAATGCCTGGATATTGCCCTGGCAAATAATCTCGAACTAAAACAGAGCGATCTGCAGATGCAAGCCAGGGAAATAGGCTGGAAGCAGGCGAAGGCCAATGTGCTGCCTCAGGTAAATGGATCGGCAAATCATGGTATTAATCAGGGACGGAGTATCGATCCCTTCACCAATGCCTTCAGCGATCAGCGTATCAATTTTGCCGGCTACGGCGTAAATGCAGGTATTCCGTTATTCAACGGCCTCGCTATTCAGCAATCTATCCGTCAGAATTCCTTGTCCTTCCAGGCTTCTAAAATGGATATTCAGCGCGTGAAAGATGAGCTTACGCTGAATATTATACTGGCTTACCTGCAGGCGCTGAGCAATGAAGATCTGCTGGAGCAGTCGCGTAACCAGGTATCTGTCAGTAAGAAGCAGGTAGAACGGCTGGTAACGATGGACAGCCAGGGCGCTATTGCCCCATCATTACTCAGCGATCTGAAAGGCGAGCAGGCAGGTAATGAACTGGCGCTGATCAATAATCAAAATGCGGTGGAATCTTCGATGCTGGCTTTATTTCAATTGATGAACATAGCGTATGATGATTCTGCGCAGTTAGAAAAGATCAATGCCGATGAATTGCCGGTCAATTATCCCGATAGCGTCAAAAATATTTATGAAAAGGCGCTGGATAACCTTGGTGTAGTGAAAGCGGCAAACCTGTGGAAGGAAAGCGCAGTGAGAGGCGTGCAGGTAGCTAAAGGAGGATTATATCCTTACTTATCGCTTAATGGTAATGTTAATACTAATTATTCCAGCGTGGCCACGCAGAATCTTTTTCAGAATATTACCGATGTATCCACAGATAATTATGTAATGATCGGCGGAATTAAAACACCGGTGATCAGTCCAACGACAAATTACCAGGTCAATAAGATCGATTACAATAAACAGCTCAGTAATAATTTATACACCACTGTTTCACTCGATCTTCGTATTCCCTTATTCAATGCTTTTGCGGCCAGGAATAAGGTTAAGCTGGCACGGCTTGATCTGAAGAACTATGATTATATCGCGCAGTCGGCCAGGATCCAGTTGCGGCAAACGGTAGAGCAGGCTTATGTGAATATGAAGGCTGCACGTAACCGTTATACTACTACGCTGGTGCAGGTAGAGGCTTTTTCAGCGTCTTTCAGGGCGGCGGAGGTAAGATTTAATGCCGGCGTAGGAACGGTGATCGATTATATTATTGCGAAAAATAATGCCGACCGGGCCAATATCAACCTGGTCATTGCCCGATACGACTACCTGCTCAGGACCAAATCGCTCGATTATTACCAGGGTAAGCTGGTATGGTAACTAATTCCATACTAGCCGTAAGATGCATAATGAGTATCCTTTTATCGAGTTTTCCAAGTTTCCATTCAAAGCTTTATAGGATTTTTAATAACTGCGGCCGGTTTCGGAGGTGGAAAAATTGTTTCAAGGCTTTATATTTGCAATACACTGCTGTTCTAATATAAAGACTGCTATCCTTAAATAATGGAAAAAGCCACTAAAGTCAATATCTCCTCTCTTTTAGGTTCCATCAATTATTTTCATCCTCCTAGTGAAGAGGTAGCTGCATTTTTCCAGGAAAATATTACTGAGTTGCGGGTAAAACGCGGCGAGATTTTGCTGGAAGCAGGAACTGTTTGTGAAAATCTTTATTTTATTGTTCAGGGCGCTTTAAGAGGATTTATTGTTGAAGAACAAAGGGAGATGACCACCTGGATAACAGTCGAAAATGAGATCGTAACCTCTATATCGAGCCTGGATCTCGAAATTCCTGCTTTTGAAAATATTGAGGCAATTGAAGATTGTCGCTTGCATGTGTTGAAGAATGCAGATCTTAAAAGGCTGTATGTAGAGTTGCCTGAATTTAATATCACCGGCAGAAAGTTATTGCAGCAATACTATCGCGATGCAGAGTTACGCGCTTATATGGTCAGGCTTACCAATGCAGAACTCAAATACAAATTCTTCCTCGATCGTCATCATAATCTCGCTAACAGGATACTGCTAAAGTATATCGCTTCCTATCTTGGAATAACGATTGAAACGCTAAGCAGGGTAAGAAGAAAGCTTTCGCTGGGGGAATAGGGTTAGCGTTAGTATGATTTGGCAAAAGTCGAATAATATCTTGGCTATAATAAAATATCCCGGTTGCTTTTGCAACCGGGATATTTTATTATAATGCGTTTGTTTAAAATAAAAAAATCAGTTTACTAATCTTTCAGGTTTAGGTATTTTTTAACGGAATTATAATCATTCCAGTCAACATCAGGCGTGGCAAGGGTATTGACGCCGCCGGGAATCAGAATGTACCTGTACTGTTGAATTTTATCCGATCCATCTACAAAAGAGCTTGCATTTCCTGTATTTGAACTCAGTAAAATTCCTCCTGTAACAAATAAAGGATTAATGATTACTCCTCCATCGAAGTAGGGTATGGGCACCACTACTGGATTTGCTGCGGTATTAAAATTTATATACACTTTTACTTCACCCGTATTGAGAATTTCCGCTGATAACTTATCCGCAGTTATTTGACCTGCCCATCCTATGGTATCTCCAAAATTAGGACCTGCTGTCGTATCCTTTAATGGATCATAAATCACATCCAGCCAAACGGAATAAATAACATTAGC
>JBDTVL010000296.1:0-4324 GCA_040007215.1 Flavitalea sp. | reverse complement strand
CGATGCCATGGCCCTGGTATTCCGCGCCTATTACGCATTGATCCGCAGCCCACGCATCACTTCCAAAGGAAGAAATACCAGCGCGCAGTTCGGATTTACCAATACCCTTATAGAACTTATCAATAACCAGCAGCCTACGCATATGGCCGTTTGTTTTGATACGCATGCACCAACGGAAAGACACATCGACTTTTCCGATTATAAAGCCAACAGACAGGAAGCTCCCGAAGATATTTTATCGGCGATCCCCGATATCAAAAAGATCATTGAAGGATTTTGCATTCCTGTTATTGAATATGACGGATATGAAGCGGATGATATTATCGGCACTCTAAGCAAACAGGCTGCAGCGGTTGGCTATGAAGTGTATATGGTAACGCCCGATAAAGATTATGGTCAGCTTGTTGAAGATAAAATATTCATCTATAAACCAGGCTACCAGGGTGGAGATGCTGAAGTGCTTACTGCACAGGAAGTCTGCGCTAAATGGAATATTAAAAGCGTAAGCCAGGTAATAGATATACTGGGACTGATGGGCGATGCCGTGGATAATATTCCAGGTATTCCCGGCGTAGGTGAAAAGACCGCGGCCAAACTACTGGCAGAATATGGAACGCTGGAAAATGTGCTGCAAAATGCCGATAGCATTAAAGGAGCGCTGGGCGAGAAAATAAGAAATGGAAAAGAGCTGGCCATCATGAGTAAAAAACTCGCAACCATCATCATTGATGTGCCCGTCGAATTTCACGAAGAAGATTTCAGGATCAAGGAATGTAATAAAACAGCGCTTAAGGAAATGTTCCATGAACTCGAATTCAAAACTATGGGTAAAAGAGTGTTCGGCGATGAAAACGCAGCCGCTACCTCCTTCCCCAAAGGAGGGATAGACAAAGTGATTCCCGAAGGCGTACAAACGGATCTATTTGGAAATATTACCGAAACCAAAATCAGGCCTGCAGAACAGGAACAGCTCGTTGCCGTTATTCAGCCAACAGAAAATATTCACAATTCACCGCATGAATATCATGCTATAGTTGGCGATGAAGCCATTACCAAACTGGTTCAGGAACTGATGGAACAACCAGAAGTATGTTTCGATACCGAAACTACCGGCATCGATGCCAACGACTGCGAACTGGTAGGCATGAGTTTCTCCTGTAAAAAAGGCGTAGCCTATTATATACCCTTACCTCCCGCCGACCAGGAAGAAACCAAAAGACTGCTGGATTTATTTGAACCATTGTTCAATAACCCATTCATTACCTGGATAGGTCAGAACCTTAAATATGATATGCTGGTACTGAAGTGGTATAACTGTGCGCTGAAAGGAAATATTTTCGATACCATGCTCGCTCATTATGTTATTGATCCGGAAGGAAAGCGCAGTATGGATCTGCTCAGCGCTCAGTATCTTGGATACGAACCTGTGGCCATTGAAGAGCTGATCGGGAAAAAAGGAAAGGGCCAGGGAAACATGAGAGATGTGGAACTTGATAAGATCAAGGATTATGCCGCGGAAGATGCTGATATCACTTTCCGTCTCAAACATGCTTTCACGCCATTGCTGCAGGCAAAGGATGTGGAAAAAGTATTCCTGGAAGTAGAGAATCCGCTGGTGGCCGTTCTTGCCGATATGGAATTTGAAGGAATAAGGATCGATACCGGGTTCCTGGGAGAATATTCGGTTGAACTTGACCGTGAAGCCAAAAAAAGCGAGGAAAGCGTTTACCAGCAGGCCGGCGTACGTTTTAATCTTTCGTCGCCAAAACAATTAGGAGAAGTGCTTTTCGATAAACTGCAGCTTGATCCCAAAGCGAAAAAAACAAAATCGGGTCAGTATGCCACAGGGGAAGATGTGCTGTTGAAACTGGCCCATCAAAATCAGATCGTAGATGATATTCTTGCTTACCGTCAGCTCACCAAATTAAAATCTACTTATGTAGATGCCCTGCCGCTGATGATAAACAGGAAAACCCAACGTGTACATACCAGCTATGCCCAGGCGGTAGCCGTCACCGGGCGACTGGCCAGCAACAATCCCAATCTTCAGAATATTCCTATACGTTCAGAACGCGGAAGAGAGATCAGGAAAGCTTTTATTCCCCGGGATAGCGGACATGTATTGCTTTCCGCCGATTATTCACAGATAGAACTGCGAATTGTTGCCGGCATCAGCGGCGATCCCGCCATGTGCGAGGCTTTCCGCCTACGCAAGGATATTCATAATGCCACCGCTGCAAAAGTGTATGGCATTGAAGAATCGGCCGTTACCAAGGAGCAGCGCTATAAAGCGAAAAGTGTAAACTTCGGCATCATTTATGGCCAGGGCGCATTCGGTTTAGCTGATAACCTGGGTATCAGCCGGTCGGAAGCTAAGGAGATCATCGACACCTATAAAAAGCAGTTCGCCAATATTCAGAAATACATGGACGATACCATCAATTTTGCCCGCGAGAACGGATTTGTAAAAACGCTGATGGGAAGAAAGAGATGGTTGAAAGATATTAACTCCGCCAATTTTACCGTTCGCGGTTATGCCGAACGAAATGCCATCAACTCGCCCATTCAGGGTACGGCTGCAGATATGATCAAGATGGCCATGATCAAGATCCACCATGAGTTCAGGGCTAGGAAATTTAAATCGAAAATGGTGCTTCAGGTACACGATGAGCTGGTATTCGATGCCGTGAAAGAAGAAGCGGATATTATTAAACCAGTGATCCTCGATTGTATGCGCACGGCCCTCATCCTGCCTAATGATGTGCCGGTTGAAGCAGAAATAGGAGGTGGTGAAAACTGGCTGGTAGCTCATTAAAAAATCATTAATCATTCCGCTTTGAAACCTATTGTTATTTATTGTTATGACGCTTATTGCGGATGGTGTTATGGATTCAGTACGGTGATCAAAAAAATTGCCCTTCATTACCAGGATAAGTTGGCAATTGAAGTTCTTTCGGGAGGAATGATCCTTCCTGAAAAGCCAACGCATATCGGCGCTATGGCCACCTATATTCAGACGGCCTATAAAACGGTTGAGCAGCGTACAGGCATTGTTTTCGGCAAAGATTTCCTGTGGCATATTTTCAATCCGGATGAAAGCGACTGGTATCCCGATTCTCTCAAACCTGCCATAGCGCTCTGTATTTTCAAGGAATATTTCCCTGATCAACAGGTGTCATTCTCCGCCGATCTTCAGTATGCGCTGAATGATGAAGGCAGGGACCTAACTGATAATGAAGCTTACCGCCACCTTCTGGATAAGTACAATATCCCGCAGGATGAATTTTATGAAAAGCTGAAAGATCCATTGTATGAAGATAAAGCCAGGTATGAATTTGCCCTCGTTAAACAATTATCGGTAAGCGGATTTCCAACTGTTTTTATTCAGTCAGGAGAAACAAAATTTTACCTGGTAGCCAGGGGATATACCGATTATGAAACGCTGAACCGGAATATTCTGGATGTTTTAAAAGAAATTGATCCGCTTAGCGTCAAATAAACCAATAGTCGTGTAATTTTCATAACCAGCCAATGCCAGTAGACCGCTGTTGGTTTTTTAAATCCTTTCTTTTTACGTTTCGATCAAAATGAATACAATGAGAAGATTCCCGTTTCTGTGCATGGCCCTGATGATGATGACCGCCGCCTGCGCGCAATCACATTCTTCGATGGACTTCGAAAAATATGATCCCGTTTCAACGCTTGTCGTTCCTGAACACCTGCTTACCAAAGCCAAGTTTCCTTTTATAGATGTACACAATCATCAATGGGATATGCCTTCGATGAATCTTTCGGGTCTCATTACAGATATGGACAAAATGAATATGGCGGTAATGGTAAACCTAAGTGGGGGCAGCGGAGAAAAAATAAAAAGATCTGCCCAGAATATAAAAGCTAATTACCCCAACCGGTTTATCGTGTTTGCCAATATCGAGTTCAATGGTATCGGCAATGATGGATGGACCGACAAAGCAGTTAAACAACTGGAACAGGATGTAAAAAATGGCGCTAACGGACTGAAGATATTCAAAACGCTGGGCTTGTCGGTAAATGATAAAAACGGGAAGAGGGTAGCGGTGGATGATCCCCGCCTGGATGCTATCTGGCAGAAATGCGGAGAGCTTAAAATACCCGTGCTGATCCATACCGCCGACCCGGCGCCATTCTGGGATCCGCTTGATGAAAAAAATGAAAGATGGCTGGAAATCACCACCCACCCGGGTCGGAAAAGAGGTCCCACCGACCCGGAGCCATTCGAGCAACTGATCACCGAGCAACATAATATGTTCAAAAAACATCCGGGCACCACCTTTATCGCCGCTCA
>JBDTVL010000295.1:0-4329 GCA_040007215.1 Flavitalea sp. | reverse complement strand
AACTCAGCGCAAACGACTGGTCAGGCGTTTTGGAATAGAGATAAATGATGGCCACCAGCATGAACAGCGAGCCGATAAACGTATAAATGAAAAATTTAAAGGTAACCGCGATCCTTTTTTCGCCGCCCCATTGAGAACATAAAAAGTAAGCGGGTATCAGCGCCAGTTCCCAGAAGAAATAAAACAATAAGGCATCATACGCTACGAATACACCCATCAATCCAGCCTGCGAAAACAACATCAGCGCAAAAAAGTTATTCGACTTCGCATACTTTGAATGAAAGGTGGCGATAAAAATAACCGGAAAGGATATAGCCGTTAGCAAGGTCAGCAGAAGCCCCATACCATCAAGGCCAACCGAAAAACTACTGCCCAGCGAAGGCATCCATTCGGTATTCGAAAACAGGTACTCCTTGGTTTTGAGCAGGGTAAGACCCAGCAGGGAAAGCGCCAGCGTGATCATTGACGACAACAGCGCCCATACCCTTGCCGATCCTTCTTTTTTCAGGAAGAAGGAAATGATTCCGCTCAGTAATGGGATCGCTATAAGTAAAACAGGTACCATTTATAGAAGATGAATTTTCAAATTATTTTTTAATAAAGAACTGCACCACGAAAAACACCAGCATACCTAACACCATCAGCAATACATAACTGCCTACCTGGCCGCTTTGTATCCATCTTAACTGGCGACTTCCATACTGCACCAGCCTTCCGGCGCCATTCACGATCCAGTCGATCAGTCCTTTTTCTATTCTTACGCTAAAGAAATTACCGAGGAAATTAATGGGCTTAACGATCACGCGATCGTAGAGTTCATCCACATAATATTTATTGGCGAGTACCTTACCCACGCCGGAAGCTTCTTCCAGCTCGGGTTTGCGGCTGAACCTTGCCCAGGCCAGCAGCGCCATAGCCGATGATCCCGCAACGGAAACGATCATCAGCATCCATTCTGTAGAATGATCAAGATGATGAGCTTCCTTTACTTTGTTGGATGCGGCAAATATTGGCTCGAGGTATTTTTCCAGCGCATGTCCATTAGGTACAAATAATTCAGGAATGCCAATCCATCCGCCTGCAACGCTGAGAATAGCGAGTACGACTAAGGGAATAGTCATAGCAGCAGGGCTTTCCTGCAGGTGATGTTCCTGTTCATGCGTACCCCTGAACCTGCCGAGAAAAGTGGTGGCATATAAACGGAACATATACCAGGCCGTCATAAAGGCGCCCAGTACGCCAATGATCCAGTATATTTTATTCTGTGCAAATGCTGCGGCGAGTATTTCATCTTTGGAAAAGAAACCCGAAAGCGGCGGAATACCTGCAATAGCGATACATCCTAAGAGGAAAGTAATATGAGTGATGGGTAAATGTTTTTTCAGTCCGCCCATTTTGCGGATATCCTGCTCATGGTGCATGGCATGAATAACCGAACCTGCGCCGAGGAACAACAACGCTTTGAAGAAAGCATGCGTCATCACATGGAATACTGCGCCGGTATAAGCGCCAACGCCCAATCCGAGGAACATATAACCCAGTTGGCTAACCGTAGAATAAGCCAATACCTTTTTTATGTCATTTTGTTTAAGCGCGATGGTC
Organism: Flavitalea sp.; assembly: GCA_040007215.1. Lineage (GTDB taxonomy): Bacteria > Bacteroidota > Bacteroidia > Chitinophagales > Chitinophagaceae > Flavitalea. Next base: position 2,727 of record JBDTVL010000295.1, on the reverse strand, counting down.
GCCGCGAATATGGCTGTAGCCAGTCCCGTAATAGCCACTACGGTTTGCGATACCGGCGCCAGCGTATATAAAATATTGCTGCGCGCGATCATGTAGATACCGGCAGTAACCATCGTTGCGGCATGTATCAGCGCCGACACCGGCGTTGGACCAGCCATCGCATCGGGCAACCATGTATATAAAGGTATCTGCGCGGATTTACCCGTAGCGCCTACAAACAGCAGCAGCGTGATACCCGTCAGCGCTACAGTACCTGACGATAAAGCAGACGCTTTGGTGAACACTTCTGAAAAAGTTACTGTGCCAAACTGCTGGATGATCCAGAATACCGCGAGCAGGAAACCCAGGTCGCCGATCCTGTTCATGATAAAAGCTTTCTTGGCGGCATTATTATAGGAAGTGTTTTTAAACCAGTAGCCGATCAGCAGGTAAGAGCATAAACCCACGCCTTCCCAGCCGATGAACATGATCACGTAATTAGCGCCCATCACCAGCAGCAGCATAGAAAACACGAACAGGTTCAGGTAAGCGAAGTAACGCGCAAAATGCCCGGATGTTTCTTCTTTCATATAGGAAGAAGAATACAGGTGTATCAGGAAACCTACGCCGGTAATGATCAGTAAAAAGATAATGCTGAGCTGATCTACCTGGAAGGAAAAAGGAATAGATAATTTTCCTGCGGGAATGAATTCAAATAAAGTAACGAGGAAAGTATTGTCTTCTTTAATATTCAGGAACAACATCGCCGACACAATAAAGGAAGCGAGGATCGAGCCGCTGCCCAGGACAGCCGATACCGGTTTGGGCAAACTGTTTCTGAACAGCCCGTTTATAATAAAACCGATCAATGGAAATAAAGGAACCAGATAAACTAATTGACTCATAGTCGCCCTAAGATTAATGTTTCAGCCTGTTCAAAAAATTGATATCCACCGAATGAACATTTCTGTACATCATCACGATAATGGCCAGTCCCACGCTCACTTCAGCCGCCGCTACCACCATGATAAAAAAAACGAACAACTGTCCTTCGATCCCTGCCGAAGGATTTGTCGCTACATTTTTCAGGTAATGCATTTTTGAAAAGGCTACCAGTAATAAATTAACCGCGTTCAGCATCAGTTCTATGCACATAAAAACGATGATCGCATTACGACGGATCAATACGCCTGCAACACCTATACAAAACAAGGCTATCGATAAAAATATATAACGTTCTATAGGCATAATGTCTGTTCTTTCTTAATATGATAGGTCATTATTTCTTCCCGATCATCACCGTTCCCACCATCGCGCTTAGAAATAAAATACTGCTGATCTCGAAGGGCACCACGTAATCGGTGAACAACGCTTTACCCAGGTTAGAGATCAGTCCTATATCGCCGGTTGTCAATTGCATGGCCTGTCCTTTCACTTCTGCATTTTTCAATGCCGCCACCATGACCAGTAGCAAACATCCGCCGGCAACAATGCCTGCAAGCCGAAGCCATTTATTTTTCTGCGGTTCCGAATCGGCATTGAGGTTCATGAGCATGATCACAAAAAGGAATAATACCATAATGGCGCCTGCGTATACTATCAGGTTCACGATACCGAGGAACTGCGCATTCATGAGTATATAATGACCGGTGATAGCAAAAAAAGTAGAGATCAGCCACAGTACGCTGTGCACAGGATTTTTACTTAGGGCCACCATTATCGCGCTGCCCAGGGTAAGGGCGCTTAAAAAATAAAATAAGATTTCAGTTGCGTGCATACGATCAGTTGGTTGTCGCTTGTTGTGGCTGTCTGTTTGCGCGGTTACCCAACGCTATTTTATAGGCTTCCGGATCTTCTTTAGGGTCAGGGATCAGCAGATCATCCTTTCCATAAATAAATCCTTTACGCTGGTAATTGGAAGGAGCGAAGGTTTCACTGAGATAAATAGCATCTTTAGGACAAGCTTCTTCGCACAGGCCGCAGAATATGCAGCGCAGCATATTGATCTCATATTTAGCGGCATATTTTTCTTCGCGGTACAGGTGTTCTTCTCCTTTCTGTCTTTCTGCCGCTTCTATGGTTATAGCTTCCGCAGGACAGGCTACGGCGCACAATCCGCAGGCCGTACAGTTCTCGCGTCCTTCTTCATCGCGGTTAAGGATCTGTAACCCTCTGAACACCGGGCTGAATGCGCGTCTTTGTTCGGGATAACTGATCGTGGCCTTCTTCTTGAATATATGTTTAAAGGTGATCCACATCCCTTTTGCAATATTCCATAGGTATAATCGCTCCAATACGGTCATTGGATGACGATCTACCTGTTGAGCTCTGTTGGTTAACGACTGCATAGTTAATGCCTTGGCCTTTTTATATCAGAATCGTGCAAAAATATTTTTCTCTGGTCAACTATCAAATTAAAACTTCCATCCATTTTCTTTCAGCAACACGATAAACGCCGTGACCACCATATTGATCAGCGCCAGCGGTATCAGCCTTTTCCATCCCAGGTTCATGAGCTGGTCATAACGAAACCTCGGTATTGTCCAGCGTACCCACATGAATAAAAAGATAAATCCGGCTACCTTCACCAGCAGGGCCAGCGACTGCAAACCTACTACCAGGTTGGTTCCCCAACTGGCGGCCAGCGAGGTATCATTCACAAAAGGTATATCATAGCCTCCAAAGAACAGGGTGGCCATAACGGCGCTGCTGATGAACATATTGATATATTCTGCGAACAGGTAAAAC
>JBDTVL010000294.1:0-4332 GCA_040007215.1 Flavitalea sp. | reverse complement strand
TCTGTTCTATGGGTCTGTAACCGACTGCGGTAATGATTAAGGAATGATCGCCATTTTCAGTAGTGAGAAAACTAAAATACCCTGTGGAATCAGAAGTGGCGCCATCATAAGTATCTTTTAATGTAACGCTGACGCCCGGAATTCCTTTATCCTTTTTGTCTGTGATCCGGCCATCGATCTTTATTTGGCTATTGACTAGTTGAGTGTTCAATAGGATAATCCCAATCAACAAAAATAATTTCATTCCAGGATTTTTTACCTTACAAAAATAACTGAGACTTGCCGGAAGACAAGTAATATAATCTCAGGTACTTTTAATCAAGACAAGAGCAATTATTTCATGGAAATAAATGCTCTTGTCTTGGAAAACTTTTAACAGCCTGTTCAACGCTGCTATTTCAGGTCAGCCACCTGCTTATTATAGTACTGGATAATTTCAATCACATCAGGGAGATTATGGTACCAGTTGGATTCATGTTCAATCGATAGCATACCCTTAAATTTCTGTCGTTTAAGTTCCCTGAATACGGCTGGATAATCAATCACTCCTTTACCTACTATTGTATCTTCGGCTTCGGTATTATCGAATGTCTTGATGTCTTTCAGATGGGCTCCATAAACATGACCTTCCAATTTTTTCAGACATTCAACCGGATCAAGTCCGCTGCGGGGCCAATGGCCAATATCAGCGCAGGCTCCGATATTAGGATGGCCTGCTGCCGCTGCCAGTACTGAGTCGGGATGCCAGAACTTACTTGGTTTAGGATGATCGTGTATGGCTATTTTAATGCCATATACGCCAGCTACGCTATCCACGAAATCCCAATGTTCTCTGCGGGGTTCAGCCGTTATATAACTAAGATTAAATTCTTTGGCGAGCTCAAATGCTTTCAGCCAATCGCCTGTTGTTGACGGGCTGATAACGCCCATCGCTACAATACTGATGCCTTTGGATTGGAGCAACTGTTTTATTTTAGCTTTGCTTTCGGGCGACATTGAAATGCCAAAACTGTCTTTCATATCACCGCCTAAAGGCTGACCCCAGAACGCTTCAATAGATTTAACGCCGGCGCTATCCACTTTCTGCAACGCATCAGTAAAAGAAAACAACCGGAACGTCCACATTTGTACGCCAATCTTCCAGTTGTCTGCGATACTGAAAGAACTGTCGGTAGCGCTGGTATCAGCAGCCTCTGGATTTTTAGGCGCATCATTACACCTGGTGAAGGCTAATGAAATCAAAGCAACATAACATACCCATGAAAATCTCTTCATATTAATTATTTAATGACTATGGAATACAATTTCAACGGAAATGTACTTACTTATTATTATTTCACCTGAATTTTTAGGGTAGAATTCCTGCCGGGCGCCATTGAAACACCTACAGACAGGATTGTCAAACAAACCATAACCTGTATATTGCCGACAAACTTTTTTTTATTCCTTAATCATATTTATGCGCGTAGTTATTATTGGAGGAACAGGTCATGTAGGCACTTACCTCGTTCCCCGGCTGGTCAAAAAAGGCTATGAAGTAATTTGCGTTACCCGCCAGCAGCGGAAACCTTATCGTTCCCATCCTGCCTGGAAAAAAGTAAAGATCGAGGTCATGGATAGAAAGGACCTTGAAGAAAAAAAGCTTTTCGGACAAGCTATAAAGGATCTCTCTCCTGATATTGTTATTGATATGATCTGTTTTACGCCCGAAAGCGCGCGAATGCTGGTTTCTACTTTGAAAGGAAGTATTCAGCATTTTTTACATTGCGGCACCATGTGGGTGCATGGGCATAGTGTGGAAGTTCCTTCAAGTGAAGATCAGCCGCGTTTTCCTTTCGATGATTATGGCATCAAAAAAGCCGCTATAGAAAAATATTTACTAGAAGAATACAGGCAATCCGGATTTCCGGTTACCCTGCTGCATCCGGGTCATATTGTTGGGCCGGGATGGAAACCTGTTAACCCGGCCGGAAACCTTGACCCTAAAGTATTTGACAAACTGGCTAATGGAGAAGAGCTGGCGCTGCCTAACCTGGGTATGGAAACATTACATCATGTTCATGCCGATGATGTTGCCCAGGCCTTCTTAAAAGCCCTGCAATACCCTAAGCAAGCTATTGGTCAAAGCTTTCATGTGGTATCGCCCAAAGCCATTACCCTTCGCGGTTACGCCGAATGCATGGCCAATTGGTTTGGCAAAACGGCAAACCTGGTATTTCTTTCCTGGGAAGAATGGGAAAAAACGGTTTCAGAACAAGATGCCTTACTCACCTGGGATCATATTGCGCATAGTCCTAATGGCAGTATTGAAAAAGCCCGAAAATTATTAAAGTATAATCCAAAATATACTTCACTGCAAGCGGTGCAGGAATCTGTAGCTTTTATGAAACCGAAACCAGTTAAATAAAAAGATCAAGACTCGCAACATTATGCATACTATCTACTCCGATCTCAGCGATTTTATCGGGTTAGTGAGCACGGCACGTAGACTCTGGAGAGAAATGGTTAGCAGCACTATCATCAGCAATGCTACCGGAGGAGCTACAAAAATAAACCAGTTCAGTCCTATGTGAAAAGCATAATTCTGCAGCCATTTACCAGCGGCGAAATACGTAATGGGAATGGCTATAACCGAAGCTATAATCACCATACGCACGAAATCTTTAGAGAACAGCACAAGAATACTTGCCAGGTTAGCGCCCAGCGCTTTGCGAATGCCTATTTCTTTAGTGCGTAGTTTGATCACAAAACTTGACAGGCCCAGTAAACCGAGACAGGATACGATAATGGCTAAAATGGTGAACAGTCCAAATACATTTCCCAGCCGCTGATCGCTCTGGTATTGTTTATTGAAGAATTCATCGAGGAAGAAATATTCAAATGGGTTTCCCGGAAAAATACTTCTGTACAATTTATCAATACCTGGCAACTGCTTGTCCAAACCCGCAACATTCATATTGATGGCCATGTATTTCCAGTCTGTGCGATTGGGATAATAATACAGTATAGGCTCGTACTTTTCTTTCAGCGATTTTTGATGATAATTTTTGACCACTCCTTTTATCGTACACTTTACTTCAAACTGCCCCAGAGAAAATATCACTTTCTGATTAACCGCTTCCCCTGGCGATTTATAACCCAGGCCAGAAACGACTTCTTCGTTTACAAGTATCTGCGTGTTTGTGGTATCTGACCCCATCCTATCGCTTTCCTGGCTTCCGAAATTCCTGCCCGCCACCATAGGAATTTTAAAAGTAGTTATGAAATTTTCATTTACTTCCATCAGGTTAACCGTATAACTCTGCGACTTATCCTGATTGGCACGGTACACGCCATTGCGGTAACGAATCAGCATGCCTGGAATATCAGAACTAAATGAACTACTGATAACGGCAGGGTTCTTACTCAGCTCTGTTTTAAAATATTCATATTTAGCAAAAACTGTGGTATCTATAACGGCAGGGGCTTTCACGACCAGTAACTGATCTTTACTATAGCCAAGGTCCTGGTTACGCATAAAAGAAAGCTGCCTGAAAATAATAATGGTCGCGGCTATTAGAATAATGGAAAGGATAAACTGGAAAGAAACCAGGGCTCTGCGCAACGATACGCCAGAATTGGATTTTACAGCAATGCCTTTCAATACCGAAACCGGTTTGAATGAAGAAAGTATCAGGGCCGGGTAAGCGCCTACCAGTAAAGCGCCGGCAATGAAAATAAAAAACACCATCATCCAGAATCCCGGATCGGCGCCCAATCCCACGCTAAAAAATCCTTTGCCAATATCCTTACCAATGAAATGACCAAATAAAGGCATACAAACCAATACGATGATCGCCGCTACCAGCAAAGCCATCAGGTTTATGATCAGCGATTCAAAAAGAAACTGCACGATTAACTGACCCTTTCTGGCTCCAACTACTTTTCTCAATCCAACCTCCTTGGCTCTTTCCATTGATTTTGCCGTAGAGAGATTGATATAGTTGATCCACGCAATTACGAGGATGAACAGGCCGATAATGGAAAGAAAATATACTTCCTTCTGACTGCCATTGGCTTCGGCTTCCATGCGGTAGTTTGAATTCAGATGTATATCTGTAACAGGCTGCAGATGAAAATTAGATTTGAAATTCAACTCCCTCATTTTTGCGCCCAGGTGTTTTTCAACAAATGCAGGAAATTTTGCTTCCACTCTCTTTGGATCGGTTCCTGGCGCCAGCACTACATAATTGTAGAACTCAGGATATGTCCATTCCGTGTACCCCCATTGCGTTCCTATGGTTTCGAAGGAGATCAGCATATCGAATTTTATATGTGAGTCTTCCGGAACAT
>JBDTVL010000293.1:0-4334 GCA_040007215.1 Flavitalea sp. | reverse complement strand
TTAAATAATGAAAAAAGTAACGACAAGTATTTTAAGCCTGATGGCGCTGGCGCTCATCATTAGCGGCTGTTCAAAAGGCGGCGGTTTCAAAAAAACAAAAAGCGGATTACTCTACAAGATCATTTCCAGCGGTAAGGGCCCTGTAGCTAAAAAAGGCGAATTCCTGAAAGTGCATTACACCCAAAAGGTTCGTGATTCTGTCTTATCCACCAGCGCTAAAGGACTTCCTACCTATGCGCCTGTTGACAGCGTGGGACCAGTGTACAATCCTGCTGAAATTTTCAACTTATTAAGAAAAGGCGATAGCGCTATCGTGGTTATGCTGGCCGATAGCCTTTTAAAGAAACAGGGACAATTACCTCCATTTATTGGCAAAAAGGATAAACTTACCCTTACGCTTAAAGTGGTGGACATTTTCGACAATGAAGAATTACTGAGAAAAGATCAGCAATCGCTGCTCGACCAGAAGAAAACAGACGAGATAAAGGAAATTGAAAAATATCTGGCAGAAAAAAACATTAAGGCCACCAAAACAGAAAAAGGAACTTTTGTGGAAATCATCACCCAGGGCGATGGTCCTAAGGTAGATACCGGCAAAGCAGTTCATGTGAGATATAAGGGCCAGACTTTTGCAGGAAAAGTATTTGATTCCAATATGGATTCTGCTTTTGGTCATTCCGATCCTTATGTATTAGTGATCGGCAAACGCGGCGCTATTGAAGGATGGGATGATGGTCTTCGATTATTTAACAAAGGCGGCAAAGGACGTTTATACATTCCTTCCATTCTTGCTTATGGCCCCAACCCACCGCAGGGCGCGCCTTTTAAAGCTTTTGAGAACCTGATGTTTGATGTTGAAATACTCGACGTCACCGTTCCTGAACCTCCTAAACCAAGAATGCCTCAGATGCCTACTATGCCCAATGCTCAAAGACCAGGAGCGCCAAGGCCTCCGGCTCCGCAGCCTTCAAAATAATTACATTTATTTTTCAAAGGTTATCCCTTATGATCTTAATGGTCATAAGGGATTTTTTTAGGCGATTTTTCCAGTCAGCTTAATGCACTCTTTTGCTTCTTTCACATCATGCACCCGCAAAATATCCGCGCCTTTTATCAGGGCAATAGTATTCATCACGGTAGTTCCGTTTAATGCTTCTTCGGCGGTAAGGCCAAGCGTTTTATATACTGTTGATTTACGGGATAGCCCCGCCATCAGCGGCCTGCCCAATATTTTAAAAGCCTCAAGATTTTTTAATAGTTCAAAGTTCTGGTCAATATTTTTACTGAATCCAAACCCTGGATCGATGATAACATCTTTGATTCCCGCCAGCCGGCATTCTTCCATCTTTACGATAAAAAAATCCAATATCTCCCGAACCAGGTTTTCATAGTTAAGATATTGTTGCATGGTTTGGGGAGTACCTTTGCTATGCATGCAAACATAGGGTACAGGGAGTTTACCGGCGGTAAGGATCATGCTGTCGTCCATTTTTCCGCCGCTGATATCGTTGATCATGGAAGCGCCGGCAGAAACAGAAACCTGCGCCACACGACTATAGAAAGTGTCAACGCTGAACACAGCATCCGGAAAATACCTGTTCATGGCATAGAACAGGCCATCAAGTCTTTTGAGCTCATCTTCTTCAGAAACCAGTTCAGAATGAGGCCTTGTGCTCTGCGCGCCAATGTCTATGATATCGGCGCCGTCTGCTAATAGCTGTTCTGCTTTCCTGACAATCGTGTCCACTTTACCCGGATGGGCGTTAGGTAAACGGCTGGCCTCATAAAAAGAGTCGGGCGTTACATTGATAATCCCCATCACCAGCGGATGACTGGCCATTAACAGCTTTCCATTACAGTTCAACGTAAACATTTTGCGGTTATCTTTACCTTTAAGCGGTAAAATTCAGGAATAATTTTTACTATTGACCAAATGATTGAAACGCTTCATGACGAATACAAACCATCAATACGACACAGCGGTAAATACCTGTAAGGATATATTTATTAAAAAGACAATGGACTACGGAACTTCATGGAGGGTATTACGTCCTGTTTCTATTATTGACCAGCTTTTTATAAAAGCGCAGCGCATCAGAACTATCCAGGAAAAAGGAACGCAACAGGTTGCCGATAATATCATGGATGAATTCAGGGGTATGGTCAACTACAGCGTGATCGGGCTGATCCAGCTATTATTGCAGTCAGAAGCTATGGAAGATATTGGCGTAGACAAAGTAGAAAAATGGTACGACGAGCGCATTGCAGATACCAAAAAGCTGATGCTGGCAAAAAATCATGACTATGGCGAAGCCTGGAGAAGTATGAGCCAGGAAAGTTTTACAGACCTGATATTAATGAAACTGATGCGCATGCGACAGATCATCGCTAATAAAGGAAAAACCCTTATCAGCGAAGGGTTAGACGCCAATTACCAGGATATCATTAACTATTCTGTTTTTGCACTGATCATGAGCTTAACAGATAAAGAATAAATATTCATGAAGATCATTCTCAATATTTCCAGGATTATAGTAGGGGTTTTATTTATTTTCTCAGGATTAGTGAAAGCTAATGATCCGCTGGGATTAAGTTATAAAATGCAGGAGTTCTTCGAAGTCTGGAACTGGCATTTCCTGAACGATTATACCCTGGCCTTCTCCATTATCATGATCGCTTTTGAGATACTTGCAGGCGTGGCGGTTTTACTGGGATGGAAGATGAACCTGTTCAGTTGGCTTTTACTGGCGCTTATATTATTCTTTACTTTCCTGACCGGTTATGCCTTATTCTCCGGCAAGATCAGGGAATGTGGTTGCTTTGGCGATTGTATACCTCTGCAGGCTTATCAATCTTTTATAAAAGATCTCGTATTACTGGTTTTGATAGCCGTTCTATTTCCTTTCCGCAACAGAATTAAACCCCTTGTTAAACCTTCTTCTGCATTACTGATCCTTTTCTTTTCTACCATATTTTCCTTTGCTTTCCAGTGGTATGCGCTGCTGCATTTACCGCTGGTCGACTGCCTGCCCTATAAGATCGGCAACAATATTCCTGAAAAATTAAAAGCGCCTCCGGGATCAACGCCTGATAGTACTGTAATCGTTTTCACTTATAAGAAGAACGGCGTTGATTTCAGTTTTACAGCAGATAATTTCCCCCAGGATTTTAATGACGAATATACTTTCGTAAAAAGAGCGGATAAAATAGTCAGGAAAGGAAATGCACAGGCCGCGATCAGGGATTTTTCCTTGCAGACGATTTATGGAAATGATACCACCCAATTACTGCTGAATGAAAAAGGATACCAACTGTTTCTATTCGTAAAAGACGGTTATGCAAATGGTGAGTGGGCGGAAGCGCTAAACCTTATTTTGAAAAATGCCGGTAATAAAAATATTCCCGGTTTCCTGGTCACCAATATCGCTATTGATGAACTTCGGCAATCGGCGCCGGAATCTTTTCACCAGTTGACGCCATTAAGATGCGATGGAACGGCTATCAAAACTGCGGCAAGAGTTAATCCTACCTTGTACCTGCTGCACGATGGAACAGTAGCTGGAAAATGGGCTGCTACAGATCTTGAAAAAGCGCTTATTGCCATTCAACAAATAAACAAGTAATCTTGATCAGGTATTTTACCAGGAAGCTATTTTACGGGTTATTGGTTATGATGGGCGTAATGATCCTGGTATTTTTTCTTTTCCAGGGTTTCGGCGATCCTTCTAGGCTGATCATGGGACAAACCGCCGATGACGCCACGCAGCAAAATATTCGCAGGGAACTTTATCTCGATCAGCCAAAATGGAAACAGTTTATTTTATATATGAACGATGTTTCACCGCTATCTATTCATACTGAAAATGAAATTGCCGATAAAAAACTTAAAGGAGTTTTCATCGGAGGATCTGCAAAGTTTTGCCTGAAAGTTCCTTACCTGCGAAGATCCTATCAATCTAAAAGAGAAGTATGGCAGGTATTGATGGAAGCGCTTCCCGGAACTATTCTGCTGGCCTCGGCAGCTATGCTCCTGGCCATTCTTGCAGGGATCCCGCTGGGGATACTGGCGGCTTTAAAGAAAAACACCTGGATGGACAGTTCGGCCATGTTCACCAGCGTATTGGGAATTTCAGCGCCTTCTTTTTTTATGGGTATTATTGTCGCTTATGCATTTGGGTTTGTACTGAGTCGCTATACAGGACTGGGTATGACCGGAAGCCTCTATGATACCGATCCCTTTGCAGGAAGGCAGCTACAATTCCGGAATCTGCTATTGCCCGCTATAACGCTTGGAATAAGACCGCTGGCCATCATTACTCAGTTAACCCGCAGCG
>JBDTVL010000292.1:0-4338 GCA_040007215.1 Flavitalea sp. | reverse complement strand
GTTAACTATATTTCTGAAAAAAGAAAACTCTCCGGTGAAAAATTTTCCTCTTATACCAATGTGCTGGCCCAGCTATCGGTTACCTATATGATTGCTTTTTTATTGATGCGCAAACCGGTTATCTGGCAGATCATCGTATCTTTTGCCTTACTCATCTTTACCGATGTTATTTACCAGGTATGGCCGGTGGAAGGATTTAACCAGCCTTTTACTGCCGATCATAATTTTGGATCCTGGCTCGATATACAGTTAACCGGCCAGCTCAGCGAAGACCGATGGGTAGCGTTCAATGCCATACCAACTTCTGCGCACACCATCTGGGGAGTATTAACCGGTAAATTGCTGATGAGTAACTGGCCATCGCGTAAAAAGATCATGACCCTGGTTATACCCGGGCTGGCGGCAGTGATCACGGGTTATGCACTGCACCCTTTTATTCCCATCATCAAACGTCTTTGCACCAGTTCATTCGTTATTGTCAGCGGGGGATGGTGCCTGCTGGCGCTGGCATTCTCTTATTGGCTGATCGATGTAAAGAACATTAAAAAGCCAGCTTTTTTCTTTGCCTTTGTAGGCATGAATCCACTTTTTATTTACCTGTTTGTACATTCTGGCGGAAAGAATATGCTGACCAACCTGATCCTACCGATCACTTACCGGCTTTTCAGTTGGGTTTCGCTGGATGCGGTACATGTAGTGAATATTCTCACGGTATCGTTAATGCTCTGGTACATCTGCTATTACATGTATAAGAAAAAAGTGTTTATCAGGATATAACAGGAAGGCCTGTAATGAACTACTTTCGTTCCGTTTACATCATCAATTCATTAAATATTATAAATATGATAGCAGCGAAAGGATATGCGGCTCCTGGCCCAAATAGCGACCTGGCGCCCTGGTCGTTTGAAAGAAGAGATGTTCGTCCGAATGATATTCAATTTGATATTTTATACTGTGGCGTATGCCATTCGGATCTTCACCAGGTCAATAATGACTGGTTTCCCGGTATCTTTCCAATGGTGCCAGGCCATGAAATTGTAGGCAGGGTTACTAGCGTAGGATCAGGCGCTAAAAAATTTAAAGTAGGCGATCTCGCCGCTGTAGGTTGCATGGTTGATTCCTGCAGAACCTGTAAGAATTGTAAAGATGGTCATGAGCAATATTGTACAAATGGTAACGTATTAACCTATAATAGTATGGGGAAAGATGGCGTACCTACTTATGGCGGATATTCCAACTGTATTGTTGTTGATGAAAATTTTGCACTGCATATTTCCGACAAACTTGATCTGGCGGCAGTAGCTCCGTTGCTTTGCGCAGGCATCACCACGTATTCACCGCTGAGGTATTGGAAAGTAGGCAAGGGACATAAACTGGCGGTATTAGGACTTGGAGGGTTAGGTCATATGGGCGTAAAGTTCGGTGTAGCGTTCGGCGCAGATGTAACGGTGCTCAGCACTTCGCCATCGAAGGAAGCGGATGCCAAAAAACTGGGCGCCCATCATTTTGTGGTGACCAGCGATCCCGGACAGGTTAAAGCGGTAAGCGGATCTTTTGATTTTATCCTGGACACCGTTTCCGCCAAACATGATATAGGATTTTATCTTTCCCTCCTGGCCACTAAGGGAACGCATATCTGTGTAGGAGCGCCTCCCGAACCTTATGTTATCTCTCCTTTCCAATTGCTGGGCGGCAGGAAAAGCGTTGCAGGATCGACTATTGGCGGTATTCCTGAAACTCAGGAGATGCTTGATTTCTGCGCCGCTAACAATATCGTATCTGATATAGAAATTATCGCTATTAAAGATATTCAGGAGGCTTATGTAAGAATGGTAAAAGGAGATGTGCGGTATCGTTTCGTGATCGATATGTCTACTTTATAATATTTCGGTTATTCATGACTGATATCAAATAATAACCCCGCTGATCTTAAGATCGGCGGGGTTATTATTTTGAACACTATTATCTTCTGCGGCCGCGAACATGAGTGCGGGTTACTTTTACTTTCCTGCCATTCCTGCCATTAACTGTTGTAGTGGTTCTTGTTGCTTTATATCGTCCTATACTGGCCTGGTTCCTGGCTCTTACCGTTACCGAAGTAACTCTTACGGGCCTGTATAACCGATGAGCCCTGACTACCCGATGCGTATTCACGACTACATAATGGCGGTGATACATGGCGCTGCGAGGATGAAATACATTCCACCGTACCGGTCTCCAGGGACGCCACCACATCGGGCGATGATGCCATGCCCAGGGCGATACCCAGATAACATACGAAGGACTGTAAACAAAACGTACTATCGGCCATGGCCATACATTTACCATGGTACCAGGAGGCGTGCTGGCGCCGGGCCCCTGCGCTACACTGGTTTCAGGACTTAGTAATGGGGAGGTTCCACCTGTTTCTTCGGAAGGCTCAACGATTGTTTCTTCGCCATAAATATCTTCATCGCCGATGATCTGTACGATCGCATTATCGGCGCCCGATTTTTCGACCTCTATTACGGCGATATCCTGATTTTCCTTTTCAGATACCGGAACCTGCAATATGAAAGTTTGCGCATCGCCATCCATTCTGGCCACCACTTTAATATAATCAATGGCGCCATCCCCATTAAGATCAAGATTATTTACCGCGCTGTTTTCGGTATTCAGCAGTTTTTCGAATTCTTCGGGAGTATCCGCTTGTTTAAAAAGATCCAGCGCTCCCTGCAGGCTGAAATTATCGCCAGGAAGACCTGTAGAATCTATACCGGAAACGGGCTGCGCCTTTCCAGCCACCGCAGCCAGTAATAATGACGAAACAAGTAAATGGGCAGGGCTCAGAAATTTCATACTGTACGATTTAGGATGCTAAGACCGCGGTATTGGATAAAGGTTTAGCGGAGGTTCATATTTTAAAATGTAACAATAAGATTATAACGTACAGGCCCTGGTTTTATTGGTTACCCTTTCTGGCGGTCTGTTCTGATCAAACCAGGACCATTTCCGTTCCATCCTGGAAAGAGCGTTCCCTGATCCTTAATATTTAAATGAGCAATAGCAATTTCATTGAATACAGCTCTGAAATCGGTCGTTACCGGTAAATCGCGCTTATCCTCAAGGTTTTCAAGTTTTAATTCTGGAACAGTTCCATATACTTTTCCACCAATGATATCATTTCCTAGAATGAACATACAGGAAGCTCTGCCATGATCTGTTCCATTAGCCCCATTCTGCTGAACGGTTCTTCCGAATTCTGTCATGGTCATCACTTCAACATCATCCTGATAAGCGGAAATATCTGTCCAGAAAGCCGATATAGCCCCGCTAAGGTCTTTTACATTGCGGGAGAAAATGCCGGTAGCGCCGCCCTGGTTAAAATGCGTATCCCATCCACCGCATTCGGCAAATCCTATTTCAAGCCCTACTTCCATCTTAATTAACCGGGCTATCTGTTGTAAGGATTTACCTAATGGGGAAGCCGGATATATTGCGCCATTGGAAGTTTTATAATTTTCGATATCTGCGCTTCTAATCATTTTCGCCGCTTCAAAACTTTCTTTCGCTGTATTATTCAGCAGGGATGACGAAGTGTTATCATATAGTTCCTCGAAACTTTTTGCGGCTGTAGTAGCGGCCATAGGATTACCCCGTAATTGTATAGAAAAATCATTGAGATTGGCGATAGCAATAGCGGCGTTATCGCCATAAAATGACCGTGGTAAAGAACTGGTAAGGCTTACCGCCTGAAAAGGCGTAGCAGCGTCATGTCCTAATAATCCAACTGCGCGATTAAGCCATCCGCTATTACCGCTTTTGGTGAAGGGCATTCCCGACTCCATATAATCCTGCGCGTCAAAATGCGATCGTGAATTATTCGGCGATCCTACGCCATGTACGATAGCCAGGTGCTTCTCTTTAAACAATGGCTCAAAGGCGCTCATAGCAGGATGTAATCCAAATCGTCCATCAAGATCAATTAATGGATCCACAGCCGATCTAGCCGCCGACATGAACAGGGTTGGTCTTGCTTTTTGGAGATACGGATCAGTAAATGGCGTAACGGCCATTAAACCATCCATAGCGCCGCGCTGAAAAATACAGATCAGTATTTTATTTTTTTTATAAGGACGAATCGATTTACGGCTTTGGGCCGCATTGACTACAAAACCTGGAACGCCGCCAATGCCCGCGGCAAATAGCGCCAAACCTCCTGCCTTTAAAAAAAATCTTCTTGACGACATATACACTGATTTTTGCGTTCAATTATTTGCGTTGAAATTCCGGTGATCCTATAATGATGCCTGCTATCTGTGAAAGACGTTCATTATTTCCCTTTCCTGCGGGAATATT
>JBDTVL010000291.1:0-4349 GCA_040007215.1 Flavitalea sp. | reverse complement strand
TGATAAAACAGGCGCGCTTCACATGAATCCAGGAGCCGCCGGAAAACAGGGATGGCACCAGATGCGCACCATTGTAAGATTCAGCATCGATGGAAAAGATATAAAGGATTGTGAAGTAGTAGAATTGGGAAAAAGATGATCCGGGTATTATTTACGGACCGCTTTCCCGCTTTTCCTGACGAGCCTGAACCAGGGCAGCCGTTCCATTGGAACATCGATTGTTAATGTGGCCGGCCCTTTGATTATTTTTCCATCGTCTGCTTTCCAGGTTCCTGCAGGAAATTTGACCAGTCGCGAATGACCGCGTTCAATCATTGGCGTTACCATGATCGAATCGCCCAGCATAAACTGGTCCTGGCATCCTTCCAGGCCCTGGTGAGGAAAAGCATATTCCATATTTCTGACAATAGGCAGTCCATTTACAGCGCTTTGATGCGCCAGAGACAGAATAGCCGGAGTAAATACCTTTCTGAGAGCTACGGCGTTTTTAACCGCCTGCAGGTATGGCTTTTCCAATACGCGCCAGGGAGCCACAGAAAACTGCATCATGGGCATCAGCGCATGACACTGTGCAGACCGAACGATCAGCTCCTGGTCTATAATAGCGCCATCCAGGAAAGAACTGAATTCTCCTCCGCCAATCAGATCGGGGCAGGCAAATGGATAACCCAGTAATCCTGCCGCAGTAATATGAGGAATCAATTTTTTCAGATCCGGCCAGTTATGCGCTTTATCTCTTAACCGTTCGGCTAGTGGCTCGCCTCCGCGTTTCCACATGGCCCGGTATTCGTTTAATGGATAACGAATACCAAATTCACCCCATAAAAAAGAGTGATCATTCGGCGTCGCTTCTTTGAAGGAAACTACATTCCCGGTATAGAACTCAGGATCGCCGGCATCGAGTTTGAAACCATCTATTCCATAATGATTAACCATATAATCGAGTTGCCTATTAAACCATTGTATACTTTCCGGATTGGTGAAGTCCATTACTCCGCTGTAACCATTCCACCAGCTTACAATAGCAGGATCAGCGGCTTCCTTCCAGGCAAGGTTTTTATTTCCTTTATTATTCATCAGCAATAAGCGCTTCGTTTGCAGATCGCGGAATACTTCCATATCAGGACTGATAAAAGGACAAATCCAGATCATTACTTTAAATCCGAGTTGGTGCAATTCGGCCATCATGGCCACGGCATCGGGAAAACGGTCTTTCCTGAATTCGAACTTTCCATAATAAGGAGCCCAGTTATCATCAATCATTAATACGCCGGGGGTAAATCCATTATCGACAATATCATGCGCATACTTAAGAATATCCTTCTGGTTCTGGTTATAGATCAGTTCTATCCAGGTATTGAACTGGGGTTGGGTAAATAATAGCGTATTGGGCATTTTGCCGGAAGGGGGGAAAAATTTTTTGCTCACGGCGGCATACGCTTCTGCAAGCGTTGATCCTGCTTTTTCTGTGTATATCGGCTCCTTATAACCGAAAATGTTAAGCTGGTTATTGACGATGCAGAAAGCAAAAGGATTAGCGCTCCACACATATTTTCCGCCAGTTGATATCAGCAGCGGAGCTGCCTGGTTACCTTTCGCATCGGCATACAGGTTAAGCGAGAAGCCTTCTTTAAAAGGCATCAGGTCGCCTGTATTTACTGCGGCTCCATACCATTTTTCTCCCGGATCAGTCTGAACGGGCAGGGTATCGTCAAGCGGATACTGCCCATGAGCGATCATCATGGCGGAAAGGCAAAAAACGATTATTGATGATTTTTTCATCAGGTTGAATAAAATACCCATCAGCATATTTATTTTTAATTACGTGCCCGCGGGCCATAATGAGGAAATTCTTCTCCTGCTTCATAAGCGCCGCAATCCGGGGCCTTGCCTTTGAAATGATCGTTAATATTGGGAATAACCTGGGCGGCATCAATGGTCCTAGAATGTGCCAGGGGCCTGAGATCAGGGGCCGCCTCCGACAAAAGCATGGGCTGCGGTAATTTCAATCCTGCAAAAGTTTCCTGGAAAGATAGCGCGCCGATTCCATGTTTCTCCACTTGCAAAAAGGGCAGGGCGCCAACAAGACCCACGTAGGCAGTATCGAAAGATCCAACGGCATCATAATCAAAACTGCAGTGTGTGCCGGGTTCTATAATATCAGCGGCATAGGAATTTCCAGATCCGTAACCTCCCCAGAGAACGCCGCCTGATGTTCCGCCGAAGGCGAGATTATTCCTGAAGAAAGCATAATCGAGCTGGCTGTTACCGCCTAGTCCTACGCCAACTTTAACCACAGTATTGTGCAATACCACATCGCCTTTACTGAAACGTTTTAACTTGAAGGCGCTATGAATAACATTATACATCGCATTTCGAATAAAATAAGTAGGCCCACCGAGGCTCGGCTGAGAACTTAGTCCAACATAACAATCTGTAAGGCGATTTCTTACAATGCGACAATTGGAAAAACAGAAATCGGCTTCTATGCCATCATCCAATCCCTGATAAATATCATTATTATAAATATCCACGCAGATCTGTTTTGACGCCCTGTCATCTTCCATGGTAGAAATACAATCCCTGAAATTGGACACTTTATTGTAACAGATTACATTGCCAGAGCCAGTAACCTGAATACCTTCTCCAACATTTTTTCCATCGGCTCCAAAGCTTTCGGCGGTCCATTCACAAACCCCTGTTATCGTATTATCGCTGAAATAACAATTAGTGACGCCTGGCACATCCGCTACGATTCCATAAACGGCATTAATGGTACAATAGGTAACAGAGCAGTTCTCTGCTCCGTTCATGCCAATGGCTACCGCTTCTTCTCCTCCTTCAGTATTGCGGACTTCCAGACCATCCAGGTATACCCATTTCTTATTGGTGAGATCTATATATTTAAAAATGGCCTTGCCCGTTTTGCAACGATATACTACGGGATGCTGCCTGTTGCCGTTTTTAACGCGCAGCGTATCGTAAATTCCTGGTTTGATCTCAACTATTTCCGCATTGGCATTGATCGCCGGAATGGGTCTTGTGCTGGCTTCTATCATTTTTACCGCCGATCCGCCATCGGGATCTTTTAAGGAAAGCTTTATTTCGTAGCGGGTGGCGGGCTGCAGATTAAAAACAGAACCTGAATGTTTATTGAGCCAGTTGAAGCGTGTGTATAAAGAATTGTTTTTAGGTAAAGTGGTAGTATTAAGGTTTTCACCTGCAGGAACCCTTCTTAAAGGCATAGCTTCCTGCCATGAAGTTTCTCCTTTTTTTCGGTATTGCACGGTTACCACACCATTCAGGTTTTCATCGCCGCTGATATACCATTCTACGGCCAGGTTTTCTATGGTTGGATAAGGAGCGGCCAATTTTCCAGGAATGGTTTTGTTCTGGGCCGAAACAAAATGCTGAAGGAATAAAACAAACGCAAAGAGAACATATTTCATATTAATAAACTTGATGAGTGCAGCTATTACGTTTTAAGAGAGAAATGGATTTGAATTACGAATCAATTGCAAGATGCATATTAATTTTTCATTTCCTTCTTATTTTCTTTACTTTTCCTTTTAAAACAGCTTCTATGAAATTAGCGCTATTCGTTCTGTTCCTTGCAGAATTTCACGGGAATGTATTCTCTCAAATGGTATCTGATTCATTTGAGGTAGATGGCCACTATCGCAGTTTTCATTATAGAGCTCCGGCTCCAGTCAGTAAGCGGGCAAGCCTGGTATTTGTTCTTCATGGTTCTGATGGAGAGGGTTTGGAGATGGTTAAACATTCTACTAAGCTGGCTCTGGAAGCTGAAGCTGAAAATTTCATACTGGTATATCCGGATGGTTATAAAAGATTCTGGAATGAATGCCGTAAAAATGCGCAGTCTGCCGCTAACCTTGAAAATATCAATGAAGCTGGTTTTTTTTCAGGCATGATCAGCTATTTTGAAAAGAGATTTGACATTGATACAAAAAATGTTTTTGCCGTGGGGGCTTCTGGCGGAGGGCATATGGCCTATAAACTGGCGCTTACCATGCCACATCAATTCAGGGCTATTACTGCGCTTATCGCAAACCTTCCCGATACCAGTAATTTTGATTGCATAGCAGCGAATGTCGCCATTCCGGTTATGATTGTTAATGGCACGCTCGACCCGACGAATATTTACACTGGCGGACCTGTGATCATGGCCGATGGTATGAATCTTGGGCTGGTGAGATCAACAGACAGAACTTTTCATTACTGGGCTTCTTTAGCCGGATACAAAGGAGAACCACGGAAATCTCTTCTGCCCGATACTGATCCTGCCGACGGAAAAACTATTGAACGTTATGAATACCGCAAGAAAGGAA
>JBDTVL010000290.1:0-4351 GCA_040007215.1 Flavitalea sp. | reverse complement strand
GGCGATCATATCACCGAACAGCATATCCATAACCTGGATGTGATCAACTGGTTCAAAGGCGGCTATCCTGTGAAAGCGCAGGGTATGGGCGGAAGAGAAGTGAGAAAAGGAAAAGACAATGGTGAAATATTCGATCATCATTATGTAGAATACCAGTATGCCGACGGATCGATACTGAACAGCCAGTGCCGTCATATTCCGGGCACCATGGCCAAGGTGGATGAATTGTTTGTAGGCACCAAGGGAAAAATATTCTGCGGCGATGCCACTATCACCGATCTCAGTGGGAAAGTGATTTACCAGTATGATAAGAAACTGGAAAACAACCCTTACCAGACCGAGCATGATGAACTGTTTGCGGCTATCGCCAAAGGCGAATATAAATTTGCAGACGCAGAGAATGGCGCTAAAAGCACCATGACCTCCATCCTTGGACGTATGGCTACTTATAGCGGCCAGGTGATTGAATGGGATAAGGCCATCAAATCAGGGCTTGATCTTCATCCAAAATCGTACGACTGGAATGTACTGCCTCCCAATGTTCCCGATGAAAATGGCCATTACGCCATAGCCATCCCGGGAAAGACATTGTATGTGTAAAAAATAGTTAAATGGTTAATGAAAAAGGGGCAAAACGCTCCTTTTTTCATTTTAACATTAAAATGCCTCCCTTTCATTAAACCCCCGGCGCCCTTCTTGTTCTATGGATAACATAAAAACAGTAAAATATGAAAAAGATCATAGCAGGATTTGCGATCATGATGGCCATGACGATTGGCGCCCAGGCTCAGGATTCTCTGAAAACCAAGGAGCATCACGGCGGTGGCGGAGGCCATCATAAAGAAATGTATAAAGACCTGGATCTAACGGCAGAGCAGAAGCAGGATGCTAAAAAACTGAATGCCGATTTCAAGGTAAAGATGGATGCCGTAAAGAATGATGCCAGCCTGTCTGAGGATGCCAGGAAAGATAAAAAGAAAGCCGTTTTCCAGGAACGACAGGAAGCCTTTAAGAACCTACTGACTGCAGATCAGAAAGTGAAATTTGATGAACAGCAGAAGCAGATGAAGGAAAAAAGAATGAAACACGCCGGAAAGGACGTTTAATCCTGATCGTAGCTTTTACAAACCGCCCCAACAGGGCGGTTTTTTTATTTATTGTCCCATTGTGAAACCTCAATACAAGGCCTATCCGGGCATTGGGGTCAATTTTGGCAGGTTAGCTTCCTTTTTGTGTATCTTTACCGTTCATACTGTTGTAAAACAGCAAATCGTTATCATGAGCAAAATCAAGAAGAATAACTTTCAGCAATTCATTAAACAGGAAGATAAAGGCGCCCGCCTTAAAGAGAAGATCAGGCAGGAAAAGAAGAAGGTCAGACTGGAAACCAAAGAATATTTCGCCCAGCAGAAACAAGCCCGCAGTCAACCTTTTAGCGTTACCGACCAGGATAAGCCTGCCGCAAGAACAGGAAATAAAGCTCCATATGCGGCCAAACCAGGAAGCGATAGGTCGCGGCCGGCAAGGCCTTCAGAACCCCGGAAAGACTATAAGGCGCAATCCGGGAAACCTGCATTGACTATCGGCCCGCGGCGTACTGAACCAGCCAAAAAAACTATCGCTATTCAAAAGCCGGTTACCGGAGCAAAAAAAGCATCCGCTGTTCCAAAAGCTGAACAAGTTTCAGAACAGGCTGTCGAAAAATTGCCTCCGGGAACCATGCCGCTCAATAAATATATCGCCCATGCCGGCATCTGTTCCAGGCGCGATGCGGCGGAAGTGGTAAGATCGGGTAAAGTTCACGTTAACGGACAACCGATAACCGAACCAGGTTTTAAAGTGTCCGATAAAGATGATATCCGCGTTCAGGGTAAAAAGATCTCAGCCACGAAACACCTGGTATATATTTTACTGAATAAACCCAAAGATCATATTACCACTACTGAAGATCCTGAAGGCCGCAAGACCGTGATGGACCTGGTGAAGAAAGCCACGCCCGAAAGAGTATACCCTGTAGGCAGGCTGGACAGAAATACCACAGGCGTCATGTTATTAACCAACGATGGCGAACTGGCTCAGAAATTATCTCACCCCAGCTACCAGGTAAGAAAGATATATGAAGTAACGCTCGACAAACCACTGGTGAAAAAAGATTTTGATTCGCTGCTCAATGGTATCACGCTGGAAGATGGATTTATAGCGCCCGATTCGCTGGCCTATGCCGACGGAAGAGACAAATCAGTGATTGGTATAGAAATTCACAGCGGCAAGAACCGGATTGTAAGAAGAATATTTGAGAAGCTGGGTTATGATGTGCGCAACCTCGACCGCGTTATGTATGCCAACCTCACCAAGAAAAATGTGGAAAGAGGCAAATGGCGTTTTCTTATAGAAAAAGAAGTGCGGTTGTTAAAATTCATGAACGCTTCTTATGCGCGGAATAGTAAACTTAAACCCTAGCAGAAACTTCATCCAGGATTTCATCTCATTATTGTAAACTTCCTATTTCATTTTTATTAATGCCAGCATTTCCCGACATATTACTGGAGAACGATGATTTTATCGCGCTCAACAAACCTGCAGGCCTGCTCAGTATTCCCGATCGTGCGGGCGATGAGATTTCGCTGAAGATCATGCTGAAAGAAAAATACGGAGAAATATTTACCGTTCACCGTTTAGATCGCAACACCAGCGGCATCATAGTATTTGCCAAAAATGAAACGGCCCATAAATTCCTGTCCCAGGCTTTTGAAGACCGTACGGTAGAAAAATATTATTCGGGTATTATACAGGGAACGCCTGCAGAAAAAGAAAGAACGATCAGCGAGCCGCTGGCGCTGCATCCCGGAAAGAATATAATGGTCATTAATAAAAAAGGGAAATCATCCGTTACCGATTACCAGTTGGTGCAATCCTTTGGCAGGTTTTCATTGGCTAAGTTCCGTATACATACGGGTCGTACGCACCAGATCAGGGTGCATATGCAATTTCTCGGTCATCCTATTGTTTGCGATGAGCTTTATGGCGACCCTGCTCCTATCTTCATCTCCGCGCTTAAGAAAAATTATAAATTATCTAAAACTGAATTTGATGAAAGGCCTATGCTAGCCCGGCTGGGTCTTCATGCTCAACAACTGATCTTCAAAAACAGCGATGGCGTTACCGTGAATATAGAAGCGCCGCTGCCAAAAGATATGCGCGCGTTATTGCAACAACTTAATAAATGGAAAAAGCGCGGTACCGTATAAGAGACCGCGCTTTCCGCATTATTAGCAGGTAACCGTTACGGTTACCATTTCATTAATCGATATTAGGCTGCGGAGTATAACGCAGGTAAGGCTTAACCACTTTAACGCCTTTTGGAAATTTCTTGATAGCATCTTCTGTGCTTACTGCAGGCACAACAATAACATCTTCTCCATGCTGCCAGTTGGCGGGAGTAGCTACGCTGTGATTAGCGGTTAGCTGTAAAGAATCCACCACTCTTAACACTTCAACAAAATTCCTTCCTGTAGAAGCAGGGTAAGTAATGATCAGCTTGATCGTTTTATCGGGGGCAATGATCACCAGCGAGCGAACAGTTGCTGTTGCAGAAGCTTTTGGATGAATGAATTCATATAATTCAGAAACTTTCCTGTCATCGTCGGCAATGATCGGGAAGTCGACAGTTACATTCTGTGTTTCATTAATATCGCCAATCCAGCCAAGATGTTTTTCAACGGGGTCAACGCTTAAAGCAAGAACTTTTACATTGCGTTTTGCAAATTCATCTTTCAATGCGGCAGTTCTTCCCAGTTCTGTAGTACAAACAGGCGTATAGTCGGCAGGGTGAGAAAATAAAATACCCCATGAAGTTCCGAGGTACTCATAGAAATCGATTTCACCCAGAGATGTTTTTGCTTTGAAATTGGGAGCTGTTTCTCCTAAACGTAAACTCATACAAGTAGATTTATAGTTAATAAAAAAAGCTGATCGTCTGCGAAGTTACTATTCTACTCTATGAGTAGACTAAGTACAGATGTTAAATATAGCAAATAAAATTACTTGAAAATCTCAAGTAATCCATCGGGAAGGGTAACCAGCACCCATTTTTTCTTCTTATCAATTTTCTGCAGGGTATCCTGATGAACGGGAATCAGGGCTTCCTTGCCATCCAGGAGTATCCTGCACAGCAGTTGGTGGGGTTGTTCTATCACTTCCAGGATTTCGCCCAGGTCTTCGCCTTCATTAATGATATGAAAACCGAGCATAGAGATGGGGGCAGACTTACCGGCATATTTATGAAAATCTTCTTCCACCAGCCAGACCTGCTTTTTTACCAGTCGCTGGGCCGATTCCATAGTATTGATGC
>JBDTVL010000289.1:0-4353 GCA_040007215.1 Flavitalea sp. | reverse complement strand
AATAATTTGGTTTCCAATAATTCTGAGGTGTATCAGATATCAATGCAAATAAAAATTACATTAATTTAATGGAATACAGCCCCATTAGAGAAGAATATATCTATGAGAACGTTGTCAAAACCGATGCGAAATTGTGCAGAATTAAGGGGATAATGGAAAATATTGGCGGAACCTATATGCTGAAATGAATAGATTATAGCTTAAATAATTTTTTAGCATTTTCGTAAAGAAGCTTTCTTTCCATTTTTTTACCGTTAGCCAATTGCCTGATAGTGGCGATGTCAGTAGCTCCTGAACATTCACCTGATACCACTGTTCCGGATTTATCGTCACAATCACTTCCGTACAATAACTTATCCTGGTGTTTTTCCAGAAATGCTTTAGCATGATTTTCATCGCGAGTAAGCGCATTTAAACCGGAGCCTGCGGAGAGATCGCCATACATATTACCGTAATCGCTGAGATAGCGATCGGTAAAACCACCGGCCTGAACGGCGCCTGTTGGATATAATACAGACTGATCCGCCACCTGGTTCTTATCAATATTAGCCCACCAGGTTTGTGCATGGCCAATAAAATTTACCCGAGGATACTGCTCCAGAATTTTATAAAAACGTTCGAATCCATAATTATACATCTGGTATTGCCAATGCATCAAAACCGGTACCTCATAACTCTGCGCCAGCTGGTATATTTTGTGCATTTCAGGGGCATCGCATTCTACCCCAAATTTCAACTCTCCTATTATTATAGCGCCTTTCTTAAGATATTTTTCAATGTCATAGGCGCTATCAGGCAGATCTGGAACTGCACAGGCTCCAAATTTAAAATGCCTCTTATGTTCCTTTGCAAAAAGATAACACTCCGCATTGTCTCCGGCCTGCGCCTGTAGTCCATTGGCAATGCCCTGGTGTGTGGAAGCAGAATTTACAGGCCTGCCTGAAGGAAGTAGTATGGTGGTGGTGATACCCATGGCTTCCTGGTGGGCAATCATTTGTTCGTCTGTCCGTGAAGCATAGTGAATATGCTGATGGATATCAATGATCGGCTCTTTCCTATTGTCGATGGCATCAGTCGTAAGACCCAGCCGTGCTGCGCTGCCAAGGGCAAGTATGCCTGTTTGCGCTAAAAATCGTCTGCGGGAATTGAGGTAAGATGCTTTATGCATTTGGAAATGATTTAAGTAAAAATAGGTTAACCTATTTTCTTTATTTCTAATTTTTGAAAAGCTGCAACGGCCAGAAATCATTAACCAATGGCGTCGTCATGCCTCTTAAGATGATTATTGTCAGTTTGCCTATTCATTTCCGCTTAATGCATAGGTTGATGCCGCAAAATACTATCTATAAACTGGTAGGCCTCCATACGCACATCGTATGGAAAATCATGCTCACTATCGGGAAAGCGCACCTGAAGATTTTCTTTCGCATTTAAAAGATCATACACTGCCGATGCGTTGATTATTCCTTTCCGTACTCCTGTTATATTAAAATTGAGATCGTGCAGCGGTGAATTGGAAAAGAAAGCACGGGGAGCAATTGCCGCTATTATCCCATCAAAATCGAAAGGAATTTTATCCGGATCAAGCCCATACTTACTTTGCATCAGGGGCATGTACCTATCCTGCGCCCAGGGCCAGAGTTTCCCTCCGTGTTTTTCGGCAGACAGTGTATCTCCATTAAAATAATCGTGCAGCAATGTCCATCCGCAACTGGATACAATTACTTTCAACCGGCTGTCGAAAGCGCCGGCGAACATAGCGCTGTGTCCGCCAAGCGAATGACCAATTACGCCAATCCGATCAGGATCAACATCAGCTCTTGATTGCAACAGGTCCACGCAACGCATACCATCGAAAATACTCTTCATCGTACCCGAAACATATCGATCTGTATCAAAGTTATATTCTTTAAGATCGCCAAAACCCGGGTAGTCCGGTGCGATAACCACGTAGCCTTTCTCAGCCAGTTCTTTAGCATAAGCCAGGTTAGGTTTATCGGTTTGACCATCGACTATTTGTTTGCCAGGCATGCCCGTCTCATGCAGAGCGAGTATAGCGGGAAACTTTTTCGGTTCAGCCGTCTGATCAGGCACATACAGATAGGCTGGCACAACTTCATTTTCTGCAACGGTAAAATGTATGGTAAACTTCGAGTAATTATTCCCGCGAGCGCTGTCGGTATATTGAATATTCATCGGCGGCAGGTTAACCCTATCGGGCAGCGCACCCATAACTGATTGCATTCCTGCAAGTATCTGCGCTCTTTTTATTTCCCATTCTGATTGCGAATGAACGGTTCTTTTATTACCTGTTGAATCGGTATAAGACAATAAGCCATATTGGTTATGCGCAACGCCGCAATTTCCGGATGCAAAAATTACCAGAAGCAGAAAAATAGGGTTTACCCACCTCATTTGTTGTAGTGTATTTTTTTAAAGGTAAGATCATTTTTATTTTGAAACTAATAGCTAATATCTGATAAGGAAGTCAATAGTTACTTCAAACAATGCATTAGATTCAGTATATCTGAAAAAGATAAGCTTACTATTGCTTCAGGATTTCCTGCATAATGTCCGATAAAGAAATGGCTGTAACTCCCTCCCCAATCGGAAAAGTATCTTTGCCTGAATATACAACATAACGCCTTTGGGGCTTTATATCATCGCATGCAATATAAAATCCTTTAGATAAGGATGGGGCGGCGCTACGCTTGATTTCAATAGCCCATTTTTCTGTATTTGAAAATTCCAGAACCAGATCAATTTCTGCTCCTCCCGGTGTGGCGTAATAAAAAGGCTGAACTCTTGCCGGTGTAACCGCCATGATATTTTCAATGACGAAGCCTTCCCAACTTCCCCCAATAACAGGATGCCCAAGGAGATTGTTATAATTTGAGATATTCAGCAATGCATGTGTGATACCGCTATCCCTGACATAAATTTTAGGAGAACGAACAAGACGCTTGCCGATATTAAATGTCCATGGCTTTAAACGTCTGACCAAAAGCAGGTCGGTCATTAAATCCAGGTAGCGACCTATTGTTACACCGGACACATCGAGATTCCTGGCTAAATGAGCGGCATTCAATGTTGTTCCCTGGTTATGCGCCAGCATCGTCCAAAACCGTTCAAGCGTTTCAGCAGGAATACGGGGGCCTAACTGCGGAATATCCCGTTCCAGGTATGTTTTTATAAAATCACGCCGCCAGTCCAGGCTGTCTTTTTCTGATTTGGCCAGCAGGCTTTCAGGAAAACCGCCGCGTACCCAAATGGTGTTCATTTTATCCTGGCTGTTACCGGCATATTCTAAAACGTCAACAGGATAAAGTTCCATATAGGCAATTCTCCCTGCAAGGGATTCACTGGATTGCTTCAAAAGGTCAATTGAAGCCGATCCTAAAAACAAGAATTGTCCTGTTTTGTTTCCTTTACGCCGTTGTTTGTCAATGATTCCCCGAAGCGGCGCAAAGACCTCCGGCAGGCGTTGCACCTCATCCAGGATAATTAGTTTATCACTGTTGTCAGCATGGAAAGCGGTAATATCACGAACCTTTTGCAGATCAAGGCTGTTTTCCAGGTCGAGATAGACTGAAGGAGTGGTTTCAGAGATATTCAGGGCAATGGTCGTTTTCCCAACCTGCCGTGGCCCCAGCAAGGCAACAGTAGGGCTTCGATGGAGGGTTTCCCTGATAATTGCTTCGAGTCTGCGTTTTATCATCTATGCAAATATAACATTAAATGTAAGATTTGCATAGATGATAAGCTCCTTTGGTATCTCTTTTATACAAATCTGGCAACAAAAACAGATTTCATGGATGTAGTACTACGCCTATGCAGGAAGGGCATTATAAGTTCACTAAACATTGGATTATTTGAACACAGTTGTTATTAAAGTAAATTTTTGGTGTAAAACGTAGGTACTTATAAAAGGCTTTCACATTTTTATGACCGCTGATTTTCATAACTAATTTAACCGGAGTTCCCGCCAAAAACTCATTCGCGCAAAATGAACGATGGCAGGTATGAGCGCTTATCCAGGAATATTTTACAGGCGCCGTACTTACGGAAGCATCGCTGGTCAATAAAATGTTTCAAGGGAAGTTGCATAGCTAACAGTTTACTCGATGATTTAATCGATAAAAATCTTTATTAAGAAATGTTAGCTCTTATAAACATAGTAAGACCTGCAATTCGATCCCTGGTATAATATTCTGAAAAACAAAACGCAAATTGCAAAAGTGGAGTAAAATAAAATAAGGATTACATTTCTGTAATCCTTATTTCTGTGATCCCGCTGGGATTTTAGTAAGCCAAACGAGCTTTATCTATTCTTATTCATCTTTATTCTAAGTT
>JBDTVL010000288.1:0-4363 GCA_040007215.1 Flavitalea sp. | reverse complement strand
GTCGGGCATACTTTACTGGGCCGCTAATTTCTGGTCGGAAACGCCGAACCCCTGGCTTGATCCGGTCACCTTTATTTCCGGGTTCCTGTGCAGCGATGGCTACCTGCTCAATGGCGAAGGTTCCTTGCTGTATCCCGGCGATTATACAAAAAGATATACCGGGCAACCCAATGTGGACGGTCCCGTTTCTTCTATCCGGTTTGAACTTTTGCGAGAAGGTATAGAAGATTATGAATATATCAATATGCTGAAAGCGGCGGGCGATAAGAGCTTTGCAGATTCTGCCGTGCACAGTATGGTGATAGATGTAAGTACCTTTTCCCGTAACCGGGAAGATCTTTATTCGCTGCGTAAAGCGATGGCGGAACGATTAGAGAAACTGGTGCGTTAAAAAAGAGGCATAAGCTAAGAAGGCCCTAGGCGTTGTCTTCCCGCCTTTGCCTTTTTTTGCGAGCTTTGCGTGAAACCAAATGATACGTTGCTTTTCAACAGCAGATTTGCTGGTATACCTTGTTCACCTACCTTTATGTACAGCTATTAAATAATACATTATATATGATCGCATTTGTTGGAACCGGTTTGCTGGGCGCTAATTTTACCCGCGCATTGCTGAAGAAAGGAAAGAAAGTACAGGTATGGAACAGAACAGCTGATAAAGCCAAAGCGCTGGAAACGTATGGCGCCGTAGCCTTTAGCGCCGTAGCCGATGCGGTGAAAGGCGCGAATCGTATTCATCTTACACTTTCCGATGACAAGGCGGTGGACGAAGTATTGCAGCAAGCCTCCAAAGGATTTGAACCAGGCGCGATCATCATCGATCATAGCACCACTTCGGCTCCAGGCGCCGCCAAAAGATCTGCCACCTGGAAAGAAAAAGGATATCATTATATACATGCCCCTGTTTTCATGGGTCCTCCCAACGCCCTCGAAGGAACAGGCGTAATGCTGATCTGCGGCGATCAGGATACCGTTAAATTGCTGGAACCCGAACTGTCGCAGATGACAGGCAAATTATGGAACCTCGGCGCCCAGCCCGATAAAGCCGCCGCTATCAAGTTGCTGGGCAATCTTTTTCATATCAGTTTAACAGGCGGCGTTTCAGATCTGCTCACGCTGGCTGGTTCGCTTATGGTGCCGGTTGCTGAAATAAGCGCGCTGCTTGAATTATTGAATCCAACCGTTGTGGCCCAGGGCAGGGTAAAGAAAATTACCAGCAATACTTTTGATCAGCCTTCCTGGGAATTGGGAATGGCGCGTAAGGATGCCCGTTTGATGATGGAGCAGGCCGCTTCTACACAGAATACATTAATCGTGATTCCTGCAGTGGCTAAAAAAATGGATCTATGGCTGGAGAAGGGCCATTCCAAAAATGACTGGACCATTCTTTCTAAAGATCCTGATAAAGAATAAGTAGACTGATTTCTACATGCAGACCGGAAATAGGGGTCATTAAAAAAGCTATTTTTTCGGTCTCACGATCAGCCTCAGCGTTGGGTCGTTGGTGATAAAGCTCCAGAACCAGTTGAAAGCCAGTTTAGCTTTATTCCGATAGCCCGCGATAGGGATGATATGAATGAAGAGCCAGGCGAGCCAGGCCAGAAAGCCTTTGAAAAAGCCCCTGGGAAGATCCACTACCGCCTTGTGTTTGCTGATGATAGCCATACTGCCTTTGTTTACATAAGCAAATGGTTTAAGCGGTTTCCCATCACGTATATTTTCAAAATTCCGGGCTAATAATTTCCCCTGCTGAATAGCTACCTGCGCCAGTTGAGGATGACCGTTAGCATAATTTTTATCTGCTGTCTGAAAACTAATATCGCCGATAGCAAAGATGTTTGTCGTGCCGTTTACTTTATTATATTCATCCGTCAGTATTCTTCTGCCTCTGCCAATACTTTGAGGAGGCAAGCCAGGCGCTTCACGGGCAATAACGCCCGATGCCCATACCAGCGACGCTGTGGTAATTTCTTCGCCGGTAGATAATATCACTTTATCATCCACATAATCTTTCACGGCAGTACCCAGTTTAACGATCACGCCTAACCGACCAAGCTGTTTATAAGCTTCTTTCTGCGCTTTCTCGCTCATTGGGCCGAGTAAAGCTTTACCTGAATCCACCAGGTAAATATTACCGGTTACGCCATGTAGTTCCGGGTAATCTTTTTCACGGATATGTTTTCCCATTTCCGCCAACATACCGGCCACTTCCACGCCTGTGGGGCCGCCGCCGGCAATGACCAGGTTCATCAGTTTCCCTCTTTCCGCTTCATTAATTGTTTTGGTAGCTGTTTCCAGGTTTAGCAGTAACTGGTTACGCAGGTTTATGGCATCTTCAATAGTTTTCATAGGTAAAGCATTTCGCTTTACATTCTCCATACCAAAATAATTGGTCTCTGTTCCCATAGCCAACACCAGGTAATCGTAAGGCAGCGTTGCGGCATCTGTTTCAATAGTATTCTGTTCAACGTGTATATTGATCAATGAACCGTAATGAAAATGAATATTTTTTTTACCCTGGAACATTTTTCGAAAAGGGTAACTGATATTAGACAATTCTATAAATGATGCAGCCACCTGGTAAATGAGGGGCGGAAAGAAATGATAGTTGTTCCTGTCAACCAGCGTTACCTCAAAATCTTTTTTATTGGCCAGCGCTTTGGCAAGATTCATACCCGCAAATCCTCCTCCTGTAATGATTATTTTCATTGCCTTTTTTTACATATCACAGGATTGGTTAATTAACTGCTCCGGCAACAGGCATCCTTTATTAATAATGCCAAAGCATTGGTAAATGCCTGCTTCCTGGCAAACCCTGGACATGCAAATATAGCTAATGATGACAACGCAACAGGTTAAGTCATCCATACACAGCAGCGAAATGATAGCGAATTTTTAGAATCATTAATTAATAACCACGGCTGCCGTTCGCCTGGCTTTACCATCAGACAGGGAGCCATAGTAGATGCCGGGCGTCAATCCGGGCAAAGTGATTAATTTGTTTGTGCTGTTATTAGTAAAAGACTGACTAAGCACGCATTTTCCGCTGGAAGAAAATAGGTTAAAAGTACAAGGCCGTTTCCAGCCAGAAGCCAGGAGTATGGAATTTCCCTGCCTCGTTACGATCAGTTCGTTATTAATGATCGCAGGAAGAGTTACCAGCGTAATAGCGGAATATTGTCTGGAGCCTTCCCTGCGCTGCCTGCAAAGACGATAATATAATTTTTTAGGCGTATTTGGGGATAGGATATCCTGGCAGGTATATACATATTCCAGTTTACCCGCAGGAATATCAATCGTCTTAACAGGTAAATAATTTATGGCATCCTGGGAACGTTCAATAGTATAACTGTTACCGGGTTCAGGATCAGTCAGCGTAGCTGATAAGGCGATTTCCCCCTGTATATATTTAGCCGATAACCTGTCGGGATTGGAGGCCAGCGTAATATTGGATCCGATAACCTTGATATTATCAAAGACCAGCCTGCTTTGTCCGCCTGATGAAGTGGTGGCAGAATATCCGTATACCCGGAAAGTAACTTTGGCAGCCAGCCGGTCGAAGCCGGTTGAGGGTGTTACCAGGTAAGTAGCGGCATTATGGGTGAGGGTGCCGGCGGCCAGGTTGGCAGTATAATTATCCACGCTTGACCGTATACTCCAGGCGGTTGGTCCGCTGCCAGCAGGAGAGCCGGTATTACTTCTTCGCATGATCATTGTGAGCGAAAGAACATTAAGGGCATTACCGGTTACGGGCGTTAAAGAAAATTCCATATATGCAGAGGTATTTATTCCCCCGGTAGGCCAGGTATACTCTCCATAATATACATCGCCACTATAACCCTTATTCGTAATTAAGGGAGAGAAATCGGCTATACTTACTGAATTGTAAGAACCGGCCGAACCGTTGGTATTTCCATTAAAGGTCCATTGACCAATTTGCTGAGCGGACAATTTACCGGGCCCAAAAAGAAAAATCAGTACCCAGGTGAACATTAGGTTTAGGGTTCTGAGGGCCAGAACATTTTTGTAGATCATGGTTTGGTTTTTCAGGGGATCGGAATCTCGGTATACATGTTTACACTTAGCCAAAACGGCTAAAGGTTTACACTTATTTTGTGCGCTTTTTAAAATTGATTGAGGTCAAATCGATTCTACTTGCTGAAATTCCGGATGGAGAGTTATGGATAAAAAAACCCGCCTATGCTAAAGCTTCGGCGGGTAAACAGGTAACAGATTAGAACGCTACTAACTATTGCTTCGATTTTTCATTCTCTTCCACTTTTGCGGCGCCTCTGTGCAGGGCTTTCATGGTAGCGAATTTAATTTTCAGCTTAGCGATCTTAAAATTATCTTTTGAAGCAAGGTC
>JBDTVL010000287.1:0-4381 GCA_040007215.1 Flavitalea sp. | reverse complement strand
TTCAATGACGCCCGGATGGCGGCAGTTCAGCATGGCTTTCCTCATTTCATCCTGGATATCAGGGAAGAATTCGGCGATTTTGTAGTTGATAATTTCGTAGAAGAATACCTCGCAGGAAGAACGCCAAACCCCTGCGTGATGTGCAATACACATATCAAATGGCGCGCCCTGCTTAAACGCGCCGATGCGCTGGACTGCGAGTTTATCGCCACCGGCCACTATGCTAACGTTCACCAACATACGAATAACAGGTATTACCTCAGTAAAGGTATAGATGAACTGAAAGACCAGAGTTATGTGCTCTGGGGCCTGCAGCAGGACCTTCTGAAACGCACCCTGCTCCCCCTGGGAACTTACCGTAAACCCCAGATCAGGGATATGGCCCTGCAGTATGGCTATCCTGAACTGGCCAAAAAAAGCGAGAGCTACGAAATCTGTTTTGTGCCGGATAATGATTACAGGGGCTTCCTGAAACGCCGGATACCCGATCTTCAGGCTACCGTTGAAGGCGGCAACTTCATCGACAAATCCGGCAAGATCCTCGGTAAACACCGCGGTTACCCTTTTTATACCATCGGTCAGCGAAAAGGACTGGATATCACTTTCGGAAAACCGGTTTATGTTACCGGCATTCAACCGGAATCGAATACGATTGTGCTGGGCGATGAAGAAGACCTGCACCAGTCGGAAATGCTGGTTGGAAAGATCAACTGGATAAAATATGACGGTATAGACGATGGAATGGAAGTCCTTACCAAAGTTCGCTATAAAGATGCCGGCGCGCGCTCCGCTTTATACAACCATGAAAGAGGTATTGACGTAAAATTCTATGACAACGCTAAAAGCGTGGCTCCGGGTCAAAGCGCCGTATTTTATGAAGGCGATGATGTTATTGGCGGTGGGATAATACAGTTTTAAGCCTTTATGTTCAGTGATTTAGGACAATAATCCGGGTTTATTCCCGTTAAGTAAAGCATAATTTACACGTGCAGAACCCTTTACCTGGCATCGTATGAAAAAACATGTTTACTTTCTTTCTTCGCTTATTATCATCGCTTTTTCCTTCTTCTCCTGTCAAAAGAAAACTGAATCAGCGCCTGATAGCGTACTTACTGACTATATGCAGCTCGAAACCGGGAAATATATACGCTACCGTCTGGATTCTACCCTGTATGTGAATTTTGGACAGAAAGACACCACCATTTACTACCAGGCAAAAGATGTGGTGGAAGGCGAAATAACAGACAATAACGGAAAGCCGGGATTCAGGATCGTACGATACCTCAGGGATACGGCCAGTACCAATGAGGCCGACTGGAAGCCTACGCTTACCTATTCTGTAAATACCTCGCGGGAAAGCATAGAAGTATCGGAAAATAATTTAAAATTCCAGAAATTAAGGATCCCCGTTAAAAATGGTTACAACTGGCATGGCAATACTTACCTTCCATCAACGCCTTTTTATGATCTTTATCAGTTCAGCAATGATGAGGATATAGATGTATGGGATTATACTTACCAGGATGTAGATCAATCGACGATGATCAACGATAAAGTATATGATAATACGATCAGCGTTTTGCAGATAGCGGATTCTTCCAACGTGCCCATCAGTTTCCCTGATGGTCTTGCTTACAGGAACTACTGGATAGAACAATATGGAAAGAATATCGGCCTTATTTATAAAGAAATTGCCATGTGGGAATACCAGCCGCCGAATGCGGGCAACCCGGGATTCATATCCGGATTTGGATTGAAGATGACGATCATTGATCATAATTAGGCGGCGGTAATGCAGCCCTCGTGAAAATGAAAAAATATTATTTACTCATATCGCTGATCATTCTTACTGCCTGGGTAAAAGCACAATCAAGCCTCCAGTTGGTAAAATTTACCAATAAAAGCGGCTCTGTTTATTCGCTGGCGCAGCCTTCTGCTTTTTTATCGGCAAAATCTATCCAGCGGCGCATCAAACAAAAAATACTTATCGATTCCACCGACCTGCCGGTAAACCCTGCTTACCTCGAAGGCATTAAAAAAATTCCCGGCGTAAGGCTGCATAATGTTTCCAAATGGCTTAACCAGGTTATGGTAGAAGTAGCCGATTCCTCAGCGCTTCAGCAGATCAATGCGCTCCCCTTTGTGGCTCATGAAAAAACAAAGCAGATCAAAACCATCATTACCTCAGCAGATCCTTTCGAACAGAAATTCAAGGAAACTTTCGGGACCTTACCCGACAGTCTTGTTTCCTATAAACCCAGATCTTCCACCCGCGCCTCAGGAGCGGCAGACGACCTGATCAATTATGGCTCCAGTTATAACCAGGTGCATATTCATGAGGGCGAGTACCTGCATAACCTGGGTTTCCGCGGCGAAGGTATGACCATTGCCATGCTCGATGCAGGTTTCAACAGCTATCTGACGAATGCAGCCCTGGAGCCGGCACGGTCGGCAGGACGCATCAAAGGAGAATATGATTTTGTCAATAACGAGTTCAGCGTTAATGAAGATAATACCCATGGATTTTTCTGCCTTTCGATTCTTACCTCCGATCTGCCGGGCGTAATGGTAGGCACAGCGCCCAGGGCCAATTATTACCTGTACAGAACAGAGAATGTAGCGTCTGAAAGTATAGCGGAAGAACAGAACTGGGCCACTGCGGCAGAAAAAGCCGATAGCGTTGGGGTAGATATGATATCATCCTCATTGGGTTACATCAATTTCGACGACCCTTTAATGAATCATTCATATGCCCAGAGAGATGGCAATACGGCGCTGATCACGAATGCAGCCGATCTCGCGGCAAAAAAAGGCAATGGCACTTCTTTTTCTAATCCTAATGTTGCCGGACTCATCGCTTGCTTATGGCAGGCATTCAGCGAATTCACCAATATGGAGATCATCGATGCCGTGCAAAAAAGCTCCGACAAGTATAATAATCCCGACGAACGTTATGGATATGGCCTTCCTAATTTTCATACTGCCTATAATATCCTTCAGCAAAAACGAGAGGCCAACCTCCAGCATATTTTAAATCCCGGTTGGATCAAGGCATTCAAAATGCCTTTCGACAAAACGTTTACCGTATTGCTGAGGGCGCCTGCATCCGGCAATGCGAGTTTTCAAATCCTGGACGCCGCCGGGCGACTATTGCAGAAAAAGTCGATGATCATTCAGCAGGATAATTATTATTATATCGATTTTGCTCCGCCGGTTACCGCCGCTGGCATATACTATCTTCATTATGATGACGGCAAGAATAAAACGGTATTGAAGCTGACAAAGCTTTAGGGCTGGTTTAAAGCATGAGAAGGATAAAAGGGCTATTTTTTATCCTGGGTAGTTATATATGCGGACGAGTCTGTACAGCTTCCGTTCGGTTAGCGTACGGTATCCCTTCGGATAACACCTATACGGAAACCGTTAGAAAGCCCTTAGAAAGCCGAACCATAGCAAACCCAATTTTATTAACCTATGCAGCTATATTAAGGCGGGGAGCCTTACATTTTCTCAAGTATTCCTTATCCTGGCTTTAAGCCCGCTATAAGCGCTGATTAAGGGTTCTTCGAGCGTTCCCTAAGGATTGTCTAAGCTTTCCCTATAGCCTGGCCGTATAGTCGCCGTATCTAATCCATATCTAACCCGTATTCACCTGCTTATTTTAATTCCACTTTTAATGCAAATCCGTTTTTATTCGCCTTTTTATTATCAGGCAAACTGATCTCTATATGATCGCCGACAGCTTTCCATTTTAATAACCCTTTATCGCCTAAGCGGCTGATGCTTTTTATCTTATCGCGGTAACTGAAAAGCGCATGAACATTAAAAATCTTGTTCACCGGCGATACCAGCGATATCACATACACCTTATTTTCTTTGGAAGTAAACCAGATATCCTTATCCGTAAACAGGGCATTGAATCCGTTATTTTTCCTGTCGGTAGTGCTTTTCATTTCCACCTTGGTAGCGCCTTCTTTCATGGTTGTCCACCGGCTCGTGCCATAGATCGCTTCGCCGTTTATTTTCATCCAGGCGCCGATCTGCTGCAATATATTTACGCTCTCTTTCGGAATGATACCATTGCCATCAGGACCAACATTCAGCAAATAATTGCCGCCCTTACTGGCGATCTCCACGATCCAGAACAGCATCTCGTCTATAGATTTCCAGTCATGATCATAACTTTTATATCCCCAGGTATTGTTCAGCGTTCCCGGCGTTTCCCAGGTTTTGTATTTACTGTCTACCTCGCCGGGGATCTCGTTATCTTCCGCAGTAAGCATATCGCCGAGGTCATTACCCACACGGCTGTTGATCAAACAATTGGGCTGAATATCATAAGCCAGTTTATAAAATTCAAAGCTTTGGGTGAGGTTCATGA
>JBDTVL010000286.1:0-4389 GCA_040007215.1 Flavitalea sp. | reverse complement strand
TTCTTCTAATACTTTTAACCAGTACGTCCACGATCCTTTGCAATCGATGAGCCCTGCCACCAATTTTACCACTTTTCTGTACCAGGATAAAGACGGCTTTATCTGGACAGGAACTGAAGGGTATGGGGCCGAATTTTTCAATCCGGATAAAAATTTGTTTCAGTCTATACAGCAATCCTTAAATCAATCTCCAACCCTGCCCGACAACTGGTGCAGGACGGCGGCAGAAGATCAGGATGGGAATCTCTGGCTGGGAACTGCCAGCGGGCTGGCCAGATATGATATCAAACAAAAAACCTTCCGGATATTCCAGAATATCGCCGGAAAACCGCTTGTGCTTCATGCTAATTCTATCCGTTCTTTATTATGCGATGGCGATGATCTCTGGATAGGCGCCAACGGAGGCGTAAACCGATACCATATCAGCTCAGGAAAAATGGATTTCCTTGGCGCTAAAGATTCTCTTCCCAATTCTTTCTACTGGGCAATCATTAAAGATCATACCGGAGATATATGGTTTGGTTGCCGGGATGGGTTATATCGATATAATCAAAAAACTAAAAAGATAGACAACTTCAACGTTATCACCGCCCTGGCGCCTTATAGCAGGGAACATGTTCGTTCTCTTTTTGAAGACAGTCATCACCGGTTATGGATAGGATTATATTTCTACGGATTAGTCATGTATGATCCTTCGAACGGTCAGGTAAAACATTTCACCAGTAAGGAAAATAATGAAGGGCCGGGCTCTGGCATCATTACTTCCATCAATGAAGATAAAAAAGGGCTGATCTGGGTTGGCTCCTCCTCCGGTCTTAGCGCTTATAATTCAACTACCAACTCCTTTAAACACTACCTCAGCAGCGAAACGGGCGCTTCAGAGATTACTTCTTCGCTGGTTTGCGATGATGAAAACCGGTTATGGATAGCCGCGAGCAGCGGATTGTATATGCTGGATTCTTCGAGAAGATCTTTTAAGAACTTTGGGAGAAATGAAGGTTTACCCACTATCGATTTCAATAGCCAGAGCGCTTGCCGTATGCGTAATGGAACCCTGGTATACCCCACTATGAAAGGATTTATTGTTTTTAATCCTAAACATTACCAGACAAAAAATGACAATGCCGATGTTCACATTACTTTATTCAGGATACTGGATAAGGAGTATAAGGCTCCCAACTCATTAGAGCAAACAGATAGCATTCATCTTGGTTACGATCAGAATTTTTTCTCTATACAGATGACCGCTGTAAACTATGACAATCCCAATCAGAACTGGTACGCGCATAAACTGGATCCATTTGATAAAGACTGGATCTATACTGAAGAAAGAATCGTGAACTATACCAATGTAACCGGCGGCGATTATACTTTTCGTTACAAAACTTCCACTGATAGAAATAACTGGCAAGTTCCTGAGAAAATACTGATGCTGCATATCGACACGGTATTCTATAAAACGTGGTGGTTCCGGGCGCTGGCGCTGTTAACTTCTATTGGCATGGTATTCTGGATATACCGTATCAGTATACGTCAAAAAGAAAAAGTGCTGATGCTGGAGAAAAAAGCATTCCTGCTGGAAAAAGAAAAAGCGCTGGTGATGTATGAAAGTCTGAAACAGCAGCTCAATCCTCATTTTCTTTTTAATTCCCTGACCTCGCTCAGCAGTCTTATCAGTTCCAACCCTACTCATGCCAAACGGTTCCTGGATAGCCTTTCCAAGATATACCGATACATTCTCAAAAGCCGGGACAGTGAAACCGTATCGCTTGATCATGAGATCAAACTGGCAGAAATATACCTGCAATTACAGCAAACCAGGTTTAAGGATGGTCTGCAATGGACAATAGACATTCCTGAAGATCGCCTGCATCTCAGGATAGCGCCGGTAACCCTGCAAAACCTGGTGGAGAATGCTATCAAACACAATATCATAGATCCGGCATCTCCATTAATGATACTTATTTCAGAAGAGAATGGATGGCTGGTTGTTCAGAATAATCTTCAGAAGAAAACCTTTGTCGAAAGTAGTAACAGGCAGGGCCTGGTGAATATGGAATCGTTATACAACTATATAACAGGCAAAAAAATCATTACGCTACAGGACGAAAATCATTTCATTATAAAAGTTCCACTAATATGAAAGCGATAATTATCGAAGATGAAGAACTTATTGCGGAAGAACTGCAGGAAAAAATAAAATCGGTAGCCATCGATATAACGATCATTAGCGTTCTTCCCAGCTTAAAGACCGCCAGGAAATGGTTTTTTGAAAATGCCGAACCAGATATGATCTTTATGGATATCCAGTTAGGGGACGGCGTAAGTTTCGAACTATTCGATTCTTTTAAACTGAGCTGCCCGGTAATTTTCACTACTGCCTATGATGAATATGCGATCAGGGCCTTCAAAGTAAATGGCATTGATTATCTATTAAAGCCAATCGATGAAGAAGAACTGGAAAGAGCTATAAATAAATGCAGGACCATCAGTGAAAGCAAATCCGTTTTTCCAACAGATATGACGCAACTGATCCAGAAACTGACGCAGTCTAACTCATCGCAGCCATTGTACAAAGAGAAGTTTATCGTCAACTTCCGTCACCAGTGGTTTACTATAGATGTCAGGGATATCGCCTGTTTCATGAAAGACAATATTCATTACCTGGTCACCTTTAAAGGCGAGAAACATATTCTTGACTTTACGTCGATGGAAGAGATCGAGGAATTGCTTGATCCAAGACTTTTTTATCGGGTTAACCGTCAATATATCATTCATATTGACGCTATACGAACCGTACAGAGCCAGGAGAATCAGAAGCTTATATTAAACCTTATAGCCCCCTTAAAAAATCAGATCGATATGAGTCGTGAAAAAGCGCCGGCATTTAAGAAATGGATGGACAGGTAGATAAAAGAACACAGGCCGATATATTAAACAATACCGTCAACAACCAGGCATGAATATTTTCAGAAGACTTTTTGGATCGGCTAATCCATCGCTTATGGCGAAAAGTGGTTCCGGAACAGAAAAAAGAAACGCAGAAATTCAGGCGGCGGCAGACGAGCTATGGCAAGCGTTAAGAGATACGCTTCGGCAATATGATGTATGGGGTTGCGCCTGCCAGTTTCCGCGATTTCACCAGTATATCAGCATCGACTGCATAAATACCGGAAGTTCCTTTTATATGAGCGAAACTGAAGGATTCATAGCTTTGGCGAAGCCTTACTTCGAGGTGAAAGAATTAACGCCCTCCCCGGAATCTTACCGAAATGAATACACCTGTAAAAAATGCGGATCGGTTTACGAATATGGCTGGTCCGACTTCAGCATAAGCGTGAGCAGATCTTACCTTAAAATAACGGAGCAAAAAACAAAATATACAGGGGCAGAACAGTTAACGCCTATCCCCTTTTATGTAGGTTTGTTCGGTCATCGCCTGCCTTCAGGAGAAGGCTTTATAAAGGTTGGCCTGCCTGCTTTAAAAAATTACCTGCTGGAAAGAGCCCGACAGTAGCAGTATAAGACCTTCCTCAGGATATTGCCCCCGATTATGTTTGGGATGGCCACTTTTTTCATCAGCCATATCGAATCGCCATTACCAGTTTATTGTTTAATCAGTAAATTACAGGTATAAAACCAGCGGGTTTTACAGGCGTTTTTACGATGTTATTTTAAAAATGTCCGCCGGCTTTGCACGCAATACGGTTTCATCATGAAAGAGATCAGGGATATTATACATGCTTACGATGCCGCTTTGGCTGCCGGTAAAAAATCTGCCCTTGCAACGGTGGTGCATGTAGAAGGTTCTTCTTACCGGCGTCCCGGCGCCCGGATGCTGGTCAGGGATGATGGAATACTTACCGGAGCTATCAGCGGCGGTTGCCTTGAAGGCGATGCCTTACGCAAGGCATTACTGGCAATGCAGGAAAATAAAAATAAACTTGTCGTTTACGATACAACAGATGCAGATGATGCAAAATTCGGCGTACAGCTTGGCTGTAATGGCATCGTATATATATTATTTGAACCGCTGGATGAAACGTTGCCGAACAACCCTCTTCATCTTTTAAAAATGGCGTATTCCAAAAGAAGAAACGCCGTACTGGTTACCCTGTTTTCATTGCAGAAAAAAAACTTTCAGCCGGGCACCATCTTTTTTATTACCAGTGACAAATGCATCCGAAATGAAGCCGTAGTTATTAACGAATCGATAAACCAGGCTATCCGGATCGATATGGCAATAACATTGGGAAACCAGATTTCCATAATCAAAAATTATACGAGTGGAGAAGAAGATATTTCGGCATGCATACAGGCGCTGCATCCACCTGTATCGTTGGTAATCTTTGGCGCCGGTAATGATGCCATTCCCTTGGTTTCCATGGG